>NC_014720.1:0-300000 GCF_000166775.1 Caldicellulosiruptor kronotskyensis 2002
GTTTTCCACAGTTGTTGATAACATTGTGGATAACACTTAAAAAGTGAGAATTTCAAACTACATAAAAAGGGTGGATATTCACATGGTAGAATATGACGTGAATGAAGTGTGGGAAAAGATAAAGGAGGCTGTGAAAAAAGAAATAAATCCAAGTCCGACAGATATATCATATAACACATGGTTTGAATCGCTTGTACCTCTTTGTTTTGACGACAATGATACATTGATTTTAAAAGCATTTGCTGATTTTCACAGGGATATAGTAATAAACAGGTATTCACTTGTCATTTTAAATGCTATAAGGCAGCTATTTTCACCGCATCTCAGCATAAAAGTAATTCTTCCTGATGAGGTTGAAAAGTACAAAAGGTTTCTAAAACCAAAGCAAGACGAAAAACCAGAGATAGTAACACAGCTAAATCCCAAATATACTTTTGAAACCTTTGTTGTTGGGAACAACAACAGACTTGCACATGCCGCAGCACTGGCCGTGGCAGAAACACCACCGGGTGAGAGAACATATAACCCACTTTTTATTTATGGCGGTGTCGGGCTTGGAAAGACTCATCTTATGCATGCAATAGGTCATCACGTTTTAAAGCTTTATCCTGGCACAAAGGTTATGTATGTTACATCAGAGATATTCACAAACGAGCTTATAGCCGCAATAAGAGATGAAAAGACAGACGAGTTTAGGCTCAAGTACAGAAACGTCGATGTTCTTTTAATTGACGACATTCAGTTTTTAGGCGGAAAGGAAAGAACACAAGAAGAGTTTTTCCACACCTTCAACACTTTGTATGAGGCAAACAAGAAGATAATACTTTCATCAGACAGGCCACCAAAAGAAATAAACACCTTAGAAGACAGGCTCCGCTCTCGTTTTGAATGGGGACTTATAACAGACATTCAGCCGCCAGACTTTGAGACGCGAATAGCAATTTTGAGCAAAAAATGCCAGCTTGAAGGAACACCTGTACCACAGCATATTTTAGAGTTTATAGCATCAAAGATTGAAACAAACATAAGAGAACTCGAAGGTGCTCTCAATAAAATTCTTGCATATTCAAAGCTAATGGCTCCTGACAAAGAAATAACATTAGATCTTGCTGAAAAGGCTTTGAAAGAGTTTATCGACACAAACACAAAAAAAGAGCTCACAATAGAGGATATCCAGGCAGAAGTTGCAAGCTATTTTGGTATTCGGCTTGAAGATTTTAAATCATCAAGAAGGTCAAGAAACGTAGCATTCCCGCGACAGATAGCTATGTATTTAGCAAGAGAACTTACAAATGTATCGCTTCCTAAAATAGGCGAGGCGTTTGGCGGAAAGGACCACACTACAGTACTTCATGCCTGTGAAAAAATCAAGGAACTTATCAACACAGATTCAAACACAAAAAATACTGTTGAAACAATCAAAAAAAGACTTATCCACAGAGAATAATAACATGTGGATAACTTTGTGTGAATTTCAATTTTCACATGTGAATTTAGTTGAAAACTTTAAAATTTATCAACAGGAATATATACATCCAAAACCTCAAATTTCACAAGCTTTTGACACTGTTATTAACTTATCCACAGCTATTACTGTGAATACTACTGAAAGTTTTATTTGGTGGTATGTATTTGAAACTCCCACATAAAAAAAGGAGGGAAAAAAATGAGGTTTATTGTGGATAAAGAAGTTTTACAAGATAATATTTCCAAGGTAATACCTGCTGCAGCATCAACAAAGGTAACATCAATTTTAGAGTGTGTATTAATCGAAGCTGAAGATAGAATAATATTTACCACAAACGATATGAAAATGCAGATGCAAACAGAATTTGAAGCAGAGATTTTAGATAGAGGATCAGCACTTTTAAAAGCAAAACTTCTTTCTGACATAGTCAAAAAACTGCCAAGCGGTGACGTGGAAGTTATAAGGGAAGAAAACGAGGTAAAAATCAGAAGCCAGAAGATAGAGTTTAGGCTTCCTACTCTTGACCCGCTTGATTTTCCAAAGATGGATAGAAAACCTTCTGAGAGTTTTTGCGAGTTTGTTGCAAGCGAGTTTGTTGATGCTGTTGACAAGGTAATATTCGCAACCTCAAAAGATGAGACAAGACCAACATTTACAGGCGTGCTCTTTGAAAAAGAAGATGATGATTTTGTCAATCTTGTTGGGATGGACGGGCACAGACTTGCAATATGTAAAATAAAACCAGTTGCGGTTGAAGGAAGTTTTTCGAAGATTGTACCTGCAGAAAACTTGGATGATATCACAAAGATAGTGGACATTGAAGAGCCAGAAAAGGTAAGAGTATCATTTTTTGAAAACCAGGCAACATTTGAGATAGGTTCAACAACGGTGATACTTACACTTATTTCCGGAAAGTTTTTCGATTACAAAAGTGCAATCCCAACAGAGTATTCAACCAAAATTTCAATTTCATCTGATGTTTTAGAAAGCACACTTGAAAGAGCTTCAATAGTGTCAAAAGATGAAAAAACCAACATCCAAGCTGTCATATTTGAGACAAACGGTATGATGTTCACAGTAAAATCTGTGTCTGCTGATGGAAGGTATGAAGAGGATGTGCTTTGTTCAGTCGAGGGTAAAGACATCAGAGTTGGATTTAATGTCAAGTATTTCTTAGACGTTTTGAAAGAGCTTGATGGAGAGATAAACCTGTTTATAACATCGCAGACAAGCCCTTCAATTGTGCAAAAGCCAGACGACCCTAACTACATCTACCTTGTTCTTCCTATAAAGATGCCAGAGTAAAGCATTTTTTAGAGGTTGTAAGAGTATGAAGATAAAAAGCATTTACGTTGAAAATTTCAGGGGTTACAAACAAAGGTTTTTTGAGTTCAAAGATAAAATGAATTTAATTGTCGGTAATAATGCCTCAGGAAAGACTTCTCTTCTTGAGGCTCTATATTTTTGTATGTGTGGAAAATCTTTTAAAAGTCGAGATATAGATGCAATAAACTTTGATTCTTTCTATTTCAAGCTTGAGATGTTGGCCGAGGTTGGAGACACTGAATATAATGTTTTCTGTTATGTAGATAAAGCCTTAGATAAGAGAATAATGATAAATGATAAGAAAATAAAGAAATTGTCTGAGCTGATAAGTACATTTAAATTTGTCTTTTTTGAGCCAGATGCGACAGAACTTATAAAACATCAGCCAAAACTGAGGCGCAGATTTTTAGATATGGAAGTTACAAAGCTTTACCCTTACATGACAAAAGTTTATTCAGAATACCACAGAGCACTTCTTTCACGAAACGCGTTTTTGAAAAGTTATGATAAAAAGGATATAATAGATGTATACGATATGCAAATAAGTCAGCTTGGATTTTTAATTTTTCAAAAACGACAGGAGGTTATAAATAAACTATCCATTGAAGCGCAAAAGATATTTAGTTTAGTGTTTGAAAACAAATCAATGCTTGAACTTAAATATATGCCATCGATTATTGCTTCAAACGATAAAGAATATTACAAAGAGATAAAAAAGAATATTGATAAAGATTTGAGTTTTGGATATACAACAAAAGGTGTTCACAGAGATGACTTTGAGATTTTGATAGATAAAAAACCGGCAATAAATTTTGCATCTGAAGGGCAGATAAAACTTGCAGCAATCTCAGTTGTGCTTGCAACTTCTCTTCTTTATCCAGAGCCTGTGCTAATTTTAGACGATGTGTTTTCTGAGCTTGATAGTTTTAAAAGAAAAAATCTTGTGAAATTTATAAGCCAATACCAGTCGTTTGTGACATCTGCAGAAGATTTAAGTGTTCTTGAAAGAGAAGGAATACTGGAGTTTGGCAGTGCAAACTTGATTTTTCTTGAACGAAGTATGTAAAAAATTTTTTTAAGGATGTGTAAAGAGGATGTTTGCTCACATTGGTGAGGATTATGTAATCAACAGCGCAGAACTTCTTGTGATACTGAGCTGGGATTCTTTTGTGCGTTCAGAGGATAATCTTAAAATATTAGAAAACCTGAAGGCTCAAGATAGGATTGTTGTTATAAATGATGATATAAAAAAGTCTATCATAATCCTTGAGGTTGATGGAAGAATGTACGGAATAATATCTCCTGTGTCGCCGGGGACAATCGCAAAAAGGCTTTTGAACTTCAACCTCTATTTTGAAAACTATTTAGACCAAGAATGATTTTAAAAATTATTTGTTTGGAAGGTGAGATCAAATTGGATATGGTAAATACAAATTCTCAGCAATATTCAGCAAGTGAAATACAGGTTTTAGAAGGACTTGAGGCGGTAAGAAAACGTCCTGGAATGTATATAGGTTCAACTTCCCAGCGAGGTCTTCACCATTTGGTGTATGAGATTGTTGACAATGCAATTGACGAGGCAATGGCAGGGTTTTGTAAAAACATTGAAGTGGTGATTCACAAAGACAACTCTGTTACTGTCATTGACGATGGAAGAGGAATTCCGGTAGATATTCACCCAAAACTTCAAAAAAGTGGTGTTGAGGTTGTATTTACTGTTCTTCACGCAGGTGGGAAGTTTAACGAGAGAGTTTACAAAGTATCAGGTGGTCTTCACGGTGTTGGTGCTTCTGTTGTAAATGCTCTTTCGCGCTATTTAGAAGTTGAGGTTTACAGAGACGGCAAGGTATACTATCAAAGATATGAAAGAGGAAAACCAACCTGTGAGCTAAAAGTTATTGGTACTACCGACAGGACAGGTACAAAAGTTACATTTTTGCCCGACGATGAGATTTTTGAGACCATAGAGTTTGACGGCGATGTGATACTGCAGCGTCTTCGTGAACTTGCGTTTTTGAACAAGGGGATAAGGATAGTCTTTGTTGATGAGAGAGAAAAGAATGTAAAACCCGTTGAGTTAAAATACGATGGTGGTATTGCAGAGTTTGTAAAGTTTTTGAACAGAAATAAGGAAGTTTTGCACCAAGAGCCAATATACATTGAGGGTGAGAAAAACGATATACTCATTGAGATTGCTATTCAATACACAGAAGATTTTGGAGAGAACATCTATTCATTTGCGAACAACATAGCAACCATAGACGGTGGAACTCACCTTATAGGCTTTAAAACTGCTGTCACAAAAGCTGTAAATGAATATGCAAAAAAGTATAACTTCATAAAAGGTGATACACAGCTTCTTGGTGAGGACATAAGAGACGGTATGACAGCTATTGTGTCTGTTAAGATTCACGAGCCGCAGTTTGAAGGACAGACAAAAACAAAGCTTGGGAATAGCGAGGCGCGCTGGGCTGTTGAAAATCTTGTTTCTGAAAGGCTGGCAGCTTTTTTAGAAGAAAATCCTGATATTTCAAAAAAGATTATCGACAAAGCAATTTTGGCGGCAAAAGCGCGCGAAGAGGCAAAAAAGGCAAGAGAGCTTGTGATAAAAAGAAAGTCTGCTTTGGATAGCTCAAACTTGCCTGGTAAGCTTGCAGACTGTTCAGAAAAAGATCCAGCTAAATGCGAGATATTCATAGTTGAGGGTGATTCTGCAGGCGGTTCTGCAAAACAAGGGCGTGACAGGCGCTATCAGGCAATCTTGCCTCTTTGGGGTAAGATGCTCAACGTCGAAAAGGCAAGCCAGGACAAGATTTATTCAAACGACAAACTTCTTCCATTAATTCAGGCACTTGGCGTTGGAATTGGGAATGACATAGATTTAAAGAAACTAAGATACCACAAAGTCATAATAATGGCAGATGCTGACGTTGACGGGTCTCACATAAGAACTCTTCTTCTTACATTCTTTTACAGATACATGAGACCGCTTATAGAAAACGGACACATTTATATTGCCCAGCCACCGCTTTACAAGATAACAAAAGGCAAGCAGGTAAGATATGCTTACAACGATAAAGAGCTTCAAAAGGTATTGCAGGAAATGAAAGATGCTCAGGTTCAGCGTTTTAAAGGACTTGGTGAAATGAATGCACAAGAGCTTTGGGAGACTACCATGGACCCTGCACGAAGAATTCTTCTTAGAGTTGAGCTTGAAGATGCTGTGATGGCAGAGGAGATCTTCACAATTCTGATGGGTGACAAGGTAGAGCCAAGAAGAGAGTTTATTGAAAAGAATGCTAAGTATGTGAGGAATTTGGATATATAGAAAAGAGGTGTTTCAAAGTGGAAGTTGCGAAAAAAATTTATGAAGAAGTTATAAAACTGCCTGAAGAGACTCAGAGAGAAGTTTTGGATTTTATTGAATTTAAAAAGATGAAATGGAAAAAAAATATAGAAGAAATAATTGATAAAGTTATTGAAGAAAATTACGAGATATTAAAGGAGTTAGCTGATAAATGATAATGTTGAGTATTGAGGATGTATTGTTGATTGCTAAAAAGTTAATAGAAAGATTTGGAGGTACGTTTGGGATAAGAGACAAAGGTTTGCTTGAAAGCTCATTGAACAATGCATTTCAAACATTTGATGGAGAGGAGCTATATAAAACTGATGTAGAAAAAATTGCAGTTATATCTTACTCAATAATAAGGAATCACCCCCTAATAGATGGTAATAAAAGATTAGGTATAAGTGTTTTACTAATATTATGTAAACTCAACAATATTATCTTAGAATATACAAGAGAAGGGGCAGTAGATTTAGCTATAAGAATTGCAGAAGGTAGTATTGATATTGAAGATGTTGTTGAATGGATAAAAAAGCATGAGAAAAAGTGAACACTATAAAGGGAGGAAAAATTAAAGCATGGAAGAGCTCGATTTTAGGATAATTCCTGTTGATATACAGGAAGAGATGAAAAAAAGCTATATAGACTATGCAATGAGCGTAATTGTATCTCGTGCGCTGCCAGATGTGAGAGATGGCTTAAAGCCTGTTCACAGAAGAATTTTATATGCAATGAACGAGATAGGTCTTACACCTGACAAGCCTTACAGAAAATCTGCAACAGTTGTCGGGCATGTTCTTGCAAAATATCATCCGCACGGCGATGCTGCTGTGTACGAAAGCCTTGTTCGAATGGCACAGGACTTTTCAATGCGCCATCCTCTTGTTGACGGACATGGAAACTTTGGGTCGGTAGATGGAGACCCTCCAGCTGCTATGCGTTACACTGAAGCGCGTATGAGCAAAATTGCTATCGAGATGCTTCGCGACATTGAAAAAGAGACAGTTGATTTCATGCCCAACTTTGATGAATCGGCAAAAGAACCAAAGGTTTTGCCATCAAGGTTTCCTAATCTATTGGTAAATGGTAGCCAGGGAATTGCGGTTGGTATGGCAACAAACATACCGCCTCACAACCTTGCAGAAGTGATAGACGCAATTGTGTACCTACTTGACAATGAAAATGCAAGTTTAGATGATATAATGAAAATAATCAAAGGACCTGATTTTCCAACAGGCGGGTATATCATCGGCAAAAAGGGTATAAAGGATGCTTATGCAACAGGAAAAGGGAAAATTATCGTACGGGCGAAAGCAACAATTGAGCAGACCTCCAAGGGAAGACAGAGAATAGTTGTTACAGAACTTCCATATATGGTTAACAAGGCAAGGCTTATTGAAAAGATTGCCGAGCTTGTTCATGAGAAAAGGATTGACGGAATTTCTGATATAAGAGATGAGTCTGACAAAGAAGGTCTGAGGATTGTTATTGAAATCAAAAAAGATGCGGATGCAAATGTAGTGTTAAAACAGCTATACAAAAACACCCAGCTTCAGGACAGCTTTGGCATAATCATGCTTGCGCTTGTTGACAACCAGCCAAAAGTTCTTACTCTTATGGACATGCTAAATCTTTACATTGAACATCAAAAAGAGGTAATTGTTAGAAGAACAAAGTATGATCTCAAAAAAGCAGAAGAAAGAGCTCACATTTTAGAAGGACTTAAAAAAGCTCTTGACCACATAGATGAGATAATCTCAATCATTAGGTCATCCAGAACAGTAAATGAGGCAAAAGAAAGGCTCATTAGCAGATTTCAGTTTACAGAGGTCCAAGCTCAAGCAATTCTTGACATGAGACTTCAGCGTTTAACTGGCCTTGAGCGGCAAAAGATTGAAGAAGAGCTTGCAGAGCTAATCAAGATGATAGAGTATTACAAAAACGTGCTTGCAAGTGATGCAATGGTAAAAGAAATCATAAAAAAAGAGATTTTGGAGATAAAAGAAAAGTACAAGGATGAGAGAAGGACAAAGATAATCCAAGATGAGCATGAAGACTTTGAGGAAGAAGAGCTGATTCAAGAGCAGGAAACTGTAATCACACTTACCCATTTTGGGTATATAAAACGGCTTCCTCTTGACACGTACAAGAGCCAAAAACGTGGAGGCAGAGGCATCACGGGAATATCAACAAGAGAAGAGGATTTTGTTGAAGATGTCTTTGTCACAACAACACACCACTACATTCTCTTTTTCACAGACAAAGGAAGAGTTTTCCGTTTAAGAGCATATGAAGTGCCCGAAGGTTCGCGCCAGGCAAAAGGCACTGCAATTGTCAACCTTATTCAGATTGGCAAGGATGAAAAAATTACTGCTACTATGGCTGTGAAGGACTTCAAAGAAGGCTATCTTATGATGTGCACCAAAAACGGCACAATAAAGAAGGTGCTTTTGAGCGAGTTTGAAAATACAACCAAAGCAGGCAAAAAAGCAATAACCCTTGCCGATGATGATAGCCTTGTTGATGTAAAACTCACATCTGGAAACGATGAGATTGTGCTTGTATCGAGCAATGGATACTGTGTTGTATTCAATGAAAACGATGTAAGAAGTATGGGAAGGACTGCACAGGGTGTAAAAGGTATGACGCTGGAAGATGGTGATTTTATTGTTGGGATGGAAAAAGCAAGCGATGGAAAGTATCTTCTTTGCGTCACAGAAAACGGGTTTGGTAAAAGAAGCGAGATTGAAGAGTATAGAAAAACAAAGCGCGGTGCAAAAGGTGTACTTACTTACAAGGTAACAGACAAGACAGGCAGGATTGTTGATATAAAGATGGTAAATGATGAGGATGAGATAATGCTTTGCTCAACAGAAGGGATTTTTATAAGGCTTGAGGTTTCTCAAATTCCAGTTCAGGGAAGAAATACACAAGGTGTTAAACTTATGCGAATTGATGGAGATAATATAAAAGTTTCATCAATTGCAAGGATAAGGGTTAATGAGTAGAAAAATTGAATAATATGCAACGTATAAAGCCACAGATAGCTCCAAGTAAAAATTATCTGTGGCTTTTTTTAAATTCAATAATTTAAGTTTATTAATTTTGGTATTTTCAACTTAAGCATAAATTATTTTGCTATGGGTAACTTTTTTGTCAATAAAAAAGGCAAAATATTTCAACAAACCTTTTTTATTTTCTGATATAATGTTTGTAGTTATGTAATTGAATTGTAATAATAACAATTTAGCATTTTGTGCGTTTTAAAATTAAAAAAGTTTAAAGGAAGTGCTGTGGATGATGAAAAAACGTTTTTTAGGAATGATGGTAGCTTTATTTATAATATTATCTATATTATCTTCTGGTATTAATTTTGTCATGTCAGACCAGTCGAAACCAAAAAGCTTTCTACAAAAAGTAGGAACTTTTAGCAACTTTAAAAAACTTGTTGATGAAGCTCAGAAAAAAAATCCATACATGGGTTCAGGAGAAAATATAATGTATGAATCAGCACCAGATTTTGTTATAAAGGATGAAAATAAAGAGGGTTCTGAGTCTTTTTATTCACAGACAAATGTGCAGGTTATGGGCGTTGATGAAGCTGATATTGCAAAGACAGACGGGCAGTATATATACATTGCAAAACCATATCCAAAGATAAAAGATAATGGAATTGTAATTGTTAAAGCTTATCCACCTGAGGAAATGAAAGTTTTATCTAAAATTAAATTGAGCGATGAGTTCTATCCAGAAGAATTTTATGTTGATGGCAGGTATCTTGTTGTTATTTGTGAAAAAGAAAAGATTGTTGATAGGGAACCTGTTATTCAAAAAAATAATTTTCCTGATATCGATACAAAGAAAATAAAAGTTTATGTGCCATATCAGTTATTGATAGAGACGTATTGTATTGTTTATGACATTTCTGACAAATCAAATCCTAAGGAAATAAGAAGGGTTTCAATTTCGGGAAGATATCTGACATCAAGGAAAATAGGAACAAGTCTTTACATTGTTACAGAAAAGCAATTCCCATATAGAATTTACGCTAATAAATCCTACTCTGAGCAAGATTTCAAACCATACTTTTCAGATAGTATTACAGGTGATTCAAAAAAGATATATATAAGCTTTGACAGAATAAAGTATATTCCAGATTTTATAAACTATGGCATTACTGTTATTGGGAGTTTTGATATTGAGTCAGAAGATGAAATTTGTGTTGAGTGTGTGCTTGGTGGAGGGGATATAGTTTACTGTTCGCAAGAAAATCTTTATTTGTGCTCTGAAGTAATAAAAAAAGTTTACTGGCCTGAAAAATGGGAAGATAATACAAGACCATGGTATAGTTATGTAAGAAAAACAATGATTAGTAGATTTGAACTTTCAAAAGGGAAAATTAATCTTGAGGCAGCAAGTGTTATCAGTGGAAAAGTGTTGAATCAATTTTCAATGGATGAACAAGATGGTTATTTCAGAATTGCAACAACTGGTGAAAGGCTTTATTTTTTAGAAAAAAATTACGATTATTTTAATGCTGTATATGTTCTTGATAAAAACTTGAGAGTAGTTGGGAAGATAGATAATATTGCAAAAGGAGAGAGAATATATTCAGCAAGATTTATTGGAAAAAGACTATACCTTGTTACCTTCAAAGAGCTTGACCCATTTTTTGTAATTGACCTTGAAGATCCTCACAATCCAAAAGTGCTTGGATATTTCAAAATTCCAGGATACTCAACATATCTTCATCCATATGATGAAAATCACATAATAGGATTTGGCAGGGATGCAGAGGATTTAGATGAAAGATATGCAATACCTTTAGGACTGAAAATTGCAATGTTCAATGTTGAGGATGTAGAAAATCCAAAAGAGCTTTTCAAGGTCATAATTGGGGGCAAGGGTACCTATTCTGAACTTCTTAATAATCACAAAGCGCTTTTGTTTGATAAGACTAAAAACATTTTTGCATTCCCTGTAGAGGTTTACGACAAAAAAGGGCATAACTTCACAGGTGCTTTTGTATATAGCATAGATTTGAAAGAAGGTTTTGTTTTAAGGGGCAAGATTTCGCATGAAATTGATGATGGATATTGTGAGAAAATAGACAGGCTTTTGTATATTGGGGATGTGCTCTACTCAGTTTCAAACTCAATGATAAAAGCAAGCTCTCTTGAAAGCTTCAAGGAGATAGCAAGGTTGAGGTTGGATTGAAAGAGTAGATGATAAAAAACAAGAAACCCCCTTGGGTATTCCTGCAAAGGGATGAAATTCGAAGTTGCAAGGAGGTAGAGGAATAATGAAAGTTAAGAAAAAGAAGATAGGTAGTGTTATTATGATTTTTGCAATATTGTTGAGCGTTATTGCTCCAGTTTTAACGGCTACATATCAAAGTAAAAGTTATTTAGAAACTACATAATTAAGTAAATTAGAGAATAACATAATTCAAATTGCTGCTGTAGTTTTCATTCCTTAGCCCTAAAGAGAGATGGCACAGTTTGGGCTTGGGAAAGTAATAAAGATGGTCAGCTGGGGAATAGAGGTGCTGGTGTGAATATTCCATTGTTCCTGTTCAAGTTAAAGGGTTAAAAGATATTGGGACAATTGCGGCAGGGGACAGTTATATCTTAGGGCTAAAAAAAGATGGAACAGTTTGGTGTTGGGGATTAAATGAAAGTATTCAATTCATAAATGGCAATAATAGAGATTTTTCTGTTCCTTTCCAAATCAGAGGTTTAAAAGATGTGGTTGCAATTGGCGCTGGCAAAGATTATTCTTTAGCGCTGAAGAAAGATAGCACCGTTTGGGTGTGGGAATGTAAATATAATTATTACGAACAATTGAGGAAAGGTACCGATGAATACTCCCCTGTTCCAGTCTAAGTCGAAGAATTAAAAAATGTGGTAGCAATTGCACCTGGTGAATGGCATTCCTTAGCACTAAAAAAAAGACGGCACAGTATGGGCTTGGGGAACAAATGGCAGAGGTCAATTGGGGAATGGTGGTGTTGGTGTCTATTCACCTATTCCTGTCCCAGTCGTTATTAAATAGTGTGAAATGATGTGATAATCATTGAATTAAAACCTTAGTATAATTGTATAATTAGCAAAATGGGGTAATATAATTTGTAGTTTATAATAAAGATTTTGCAATAAAATACAATAGAATCCTGGATAAAAACGAAATTTTAAAATTTTGTTTGCAATATATAGGTAAAACTCAATAGAACAAAAGCTATATATTGTAAAAAAGGGTTATCCAATTATTTTTTTGGAACAGCCCCTTAATTTTTTGTAGTACTTTCTTCTTCGTATTTTTAAGGTAACAAAATATAAAATTATTGAATAAAAGATATAACCATTGAAAGAAAAAATAGTTAATACGAAAAATTAAAAAATATCCTTTCTCATTTTGCAACGGATACAGAATTGACGGGAGAGAAATATTTAGCCAAAGGGATATGTGCAGGCTATGGTTTTTAAAAGTGATAAAAACTTAATTTACTTGGTTACAGGAAAAGTGAAGAAAAATGACCTTGGCATGGGAATTTACATTTGCGAATAAACATGATAGCCAACAATTTCTTTTCAAACATTTTCCCACTTTTTTTGTTACGGCAAATACTCTTCTAACTATGCAAGAAGTTAACGTTAATTTAACAATAATATGGTTGACATTTTTTGCATTATTGTATAAAATACTACTCGAGTATACAAATTAGTTTAAATAATTCAATTATTTTTGGGGATAGGGGAGATACAAGTGAGATTTCCAAAGAAGTTGAAAGCATTATTAGCATTCTTCATACTTTTCGTCTTTGTTTTTAATACAAATCTATATGTCTTTTCACAAGGTAGTAGCCTTAAAGATCAAAATCCAAATTACAAAGATTTAAGAGGACACTGGGCAGAAAATGAATTTAGATGGATGATAGAGAAGGGAATTATTAGTGGAGTGAAGGTAAATGGAGTAATGTTAGCAAAGCCAGATGAGAAGTTAACAAGAGCTGAAGCTGTTGTGATTTTACTTAGGACAATATTTGAGAAAGAGCTTCTTGAGGAGGAAATAAAGAAATTAAGAGAAGATAGTTTTAAAGATATTTCAAATCATTGGAGTAGAGATTACATAAATGTAGCTGCGAGATATGGTTTGGTTAAAGGTTATTCTGACAAAACATTTAGACCAAACCAAAAAGTTACACGTGAAGAGTTTGTTTTAATGCTAATAAGAGTGAGTAAATATAGGGAGCAAGCAGCAAGTGAGAGCAAGCAAAATGATAAGAAGATAAAATTTAAAGATGTGAGTGTTAACAATTTTGGATATAAAGAAATAATTTTTGCGGTTGAGAAAGGCTTGATCAAAGGTTATAACGATGGCACATTTAGACCAAGAAGTTATATTAGCCGAGCAGAAGCGGCAGAGATAGTTGCAAGGGCATTGAAAGTAGATGTATTTATTACCTATAAAGCAACAGATCATCAAATAACTAAAGAGAATGCGAGCGAATTTTTTGAACTTGTTGTTGATAAAGAGGAAGTAGGTATAATAGAAAAGGCAAAGCTCACGCTAAAGAGCAAAGTAAAGGGTGTCAAGTTTACGGCAGAGTGGAAGGCAAGTGGTGGTAAGCTTGAGGTAGCAAAAGATAACCAGAGTGCGATTTGGAGTCCGACAGATGCAGAAGAAGGCAAGGATTATATTGTGACTGTTGAAGTAACTGTTCTGACAGATGATGGGGATAAGATAAAAATACAAAAGATTGCAAGGATAAGAGTGAACGAGTGTGTACAACTGACAAAGAATGAAAACATAGAGGGACCAGTGAATGAAATAGATCCGTTATTTACCAAAAGAGAGTCAAACAATTTAGTTCAAGAAAATTCTAGTTATAATCCACTGGAAGAAAAACTTACAGCACCGGTGTTGAAAATAGCAAAAAAAGGGGAATATGTAGAGCTTACTTGGAATGAGGTAAAAGGTGCAAGGAGTTACATTGTAAAAAGAGGGAAGGTAAGCGGGGAGTATGAGGTATTAGCAAGCGGAGTTATTACAACAGCGTATGTAGATGGTCCTATGGATGGGAAGACAACGTATTACTATGTGGTTGCGGCAGTGGGAGCAAATGGAACTACCAGTATGAATTCGAATGAGGTAGTGTACAAAGCACTACCACAGTCACCAAAGTTATTTGGGACATACAATGGGACGAGTGCACGGCTTACATGGACGAAAGCCAATGGAGCAGAGAGGTATACCCTTTACAGGAGCACAGTCAGTGGAGGACCATACTATGCAATTGCAGAAAATTTACTTACAAATGTATTTGAAGATACTAATTTGACATCAGGTACAGTGTATTACTATGTAGTGAAAGCCATTAACGAATTAGGAGAAAGTGAATACTCAAATGAGGTAGCCATGGGGGAAGGAGTTACAGTTGCAGCAAAATTTAATCCAGATGATGACGAAGATGGAGATGGATTGACAAATGTAGAGGAGTTAAAATATGCGACAAGTTTGAAGAAGAACGATAGTGATGGAGATGGGTTGAGTGATGGTTATGAAGTAAAGAAAGGAACAAATCCATTAGTGCCGGATACTGATAATGATGGGATATATGATGGATCAGAGGTTGTGATGGGGACAGATCCATTGGCAAAAAACCCTTTGACAAGTGCCGAGAAATATGCAGTCTCGGAAGATGGTAAAGTTTTTGTAAAAGCACTTTCTGATGCGAATATTTTAATAGCTCCCTTACAGGTAAAGAGGTCTGACAATGTGTTTATTAACTCATTGAAAGGGATAGTAGGTAAAGCGATAGAGATAACTGCTGGGGGGTTTGATATAAAGAGGGCAGAGATAGTAGTGAACTATGATGAAGCAGAACTTAATGGTGTAGACGAGAATAATTTGATGTTGTATTATGTCAATTATGACAAGAAGATATTAGAGCCACTTGAAGATGTTGTAGTAGATACAGTGTATAATCGAGTTTCGGGTAAGACAGAACATTTCAGCACATTTTTGCTTGGCGATAAGAATATGCCAGTTGATCTATCCAAAGTAGACATTGTGTTTGTACTTGACAACTCAGGTAGTATGTCGTCTAATGACCCAAATTATTACAGAATAGAAGCAACAAAGAAATTTATACAAAATATAGACGAACTTAATAATAGAGTTGGGTTAGTAGATTTTGATAGCTCTGTATATGTTAGATCGAATTTGACATCTGACAAGAACAAATTGCTCCAAGCACTAAATGCGATGAGATGGACAGGTGGTTCTACGAATATAGGGGGAGGATTGAAAGCTGCGCTGGAATTATTTGACCAAGAGCAATCTAAAAAGATAATAGTACTTTTGTCAGACGGATATCACAACACAGGGATTCATCCAAATGATGTACTACCAGAGCTAATAAAACAAGAAATAGTAGTAAATACTATCGCATTGGGCAAAGACTGCGATAGGGAGTTATTACATGATATAGCTGATAAGACAAAAGGAGACTATTTTTACGTTGATAATACAGGAGGACTTTCTCAGGAAGATGTAGACAAGCAAATAGAGCTAATATATGAGAAATTGACTAAATGGATAACTCTTCAAAAGGAAGCAGAAAAGAATCTAAAACCTCAAGAAGTGTTAAGTATAGAGTACAATGATGTAGGTTTAGACAATGAGGAGTTTCATAAGTGGATAACCACAGCTATGACCAATTTACTTACGGGAAATTACATGGAAGAGTTTGAGGATATTAGCATAGAAGGGAATGGTCCTGAGTTTAAATTTGTGAGGTATTACAATTCGTTTGCTAATCAACAAAAGACGATAGTAGGTAAAGGTTTTAGAACCAATTTTGACAGCAAACTTACAAAGGTAGCGGGAGTCGGGATAGTCCAAGCAGGGGTATTGAATGTAAGAGAAGGACCGAATGTAAATACCAAAAAGATAGGGTATTTGACTAAGGGGACAAAGGTGCAAATTGAAGAGGATGGTAACAAGAACGGCAGTGGTTGGCACAGAATTGTATATAAAGGTAAATCTGCATATATTTGCGCAGCATATGTCAAAGAGCTAAACAATGGAATTGAAGTAACATATCCAAGTGGTAGTACGATAGTATTTGTGGATGATAATGGAGATGGAATTTACTTATCAGACAGTAACAAAGCTGACAAGGTAGTTTTGTCAGGTAGTGAATATGTATTGATACAAAGAGATTTGACGAGATATGTTTTTGACAAGAGTGGAAAGCTTATCAAAATTGGTGATAGGAATGAAAATTACATTATTATTGAGTATTCTGGTGACAAGATATTTGCGGCAAGGGATGTATTCGGCAGAAAGTTAGAATTTATCTTTCAAGGGGATAACCTGGTATGTATAAGAGAGAACATCAAAGGTAAAATAGGTAGGAAAGTAGAATTTGTATATGATAACAAGGATAGACTAATAAAAGTAATTGGGGTTGATGGCGCAGAGACAAAATATGAATATGATGAGAAAGATAGGCTCAAGAGGATAATTGATGCAAACGGGCACCAAGTGGTAAGGAATGAATATGATATTTTAGGTAGGATAGTAAGGCAATATGATGGGGAAGATATAATCAGATTTTTAATATACGATGATGAAGACAGAGTAAGATATTATATAGACGAAAATGGTAATGAGAGTATGATAGTATTCAATGAAGAACTAAAACCAATAAAAGAGAGAAATGCATTGGGTGGGGGTTGTGACTACAAGTATGAGATTTATGACGGTTCAAAGTGGATAGATGTGACAACTCCTGATTTGGATAAGGATGTGGTTGTGAGCGATCTTACACGCGAGAAATACCAGGAGCTGAAAGAGAAGGGTAGTATGACAAAGCAGGTTACAATTCAGATAATAAAGACTTCTCCTAGTTTAGAAACAGCAAAGACTACACAAATATACGATGGACGTGGCAATATTATCCAGGTGATAGATGCTTATGGTAATTCAATAAAAATGAAATATGACAACAATAATAATTTAATTGAGCAGACAGATAGAATTGGTGCTACTACCAAATATGTTTATGATGCCGAGGGTATAAATTTAATTGAGAAGATTGATCCACTTGGAAACAAGGAAAGATATGAATATTATTCTATAAATTCGGGCATAAAACTCAAAGGTTTACTTGCAAAGTATATAGATAAAAATGGTAATGAGACGAGATACTATTATGAAGATGAATATAACAATTTAACACGAGTGGTTGACGCAGAAGGTTATGAGACAAAATATGAATATGACCAGTTAGGCAGAAAAATAAAAGAAATAAATGAAAGAGGATATGTAACAAGGTTTGAGTATGATCCAGAAGGCAGAATTACAAAAGAAATAGACGCGTTTGGTAAAACAAAAGTATATGTATATGACAAAGTAGGTAATTTAATAGAAGAAATCGATCGCCTTGGCAACAAAACAAGATATGTATACGATGATAAAAACAGGCTTATAAAAGAAATTGATGCGATGGGTGGAGAGTATCAATACTTTTATGATCCTGTAGGGAACAAGATAAAGGAGATAGACCCTGAAGGAAGAGTAACCAAATATACTTATGATGAGCTTAACAGACTTGTTGAGGTAGAAGATGCAGAAGGTAATAAAACCAAATTCAAATACGATTTAGCAGGAAGAAAAATATCGGAGGTAAATGCCTTAGGAAAAGAGACAAGATATGAATATGATTTATTAGGAAGACTTACGAAAGTGATTGATCCTTTAGGTAAAACCCGAAGTTACCAATACAATGCTGAAGGATATAAAATATCAGAGACAAATAAAAACGGTGCTACTACTTCATATGCATATGATTTAGCAGGAAGGTTAATAACGGTATATTATCCAGATGGAACTAGAAGGAGTTATAACTATGATGATAATGGTAATGTAATCAGTATCACCAATCCAAGAGGATATGTGACAAAATACTACTATGACAAACTAAACAGGGTAATCAAGGTAGAAGACAGCAACGGCAAAGCAGTAACATATGAGTATGACGGTTGTGGAAATGTAATTTGCTTTAAAGACAAAAAAGGAAGAGAAACAAGGTACGAATATGATGCTCGTGACAGAGTAAAAAGAGTAATAGCGCCAAACAGAGCACAAACAGAGTATGAGTACGATGCAGAGAGCAGAGTTGTCAAGGTCACAGATGCAAAAGGAAGAAGCGAGGAATATATGTATGATGAGCTTGGTAGAGTTGTTGTATATAAGGACAAGTTAGGAAATGTAATCAAATACGCATATGACAAGATGGGTAATAGAACACAGCTTATTGATAGAAGAGGAAATGCAACAAAGTATGAGTATGATAAATTGAATAGGGTAGTAAAGGTAATTGACGCGTATGGAAATGAAAGTAGGCTGGAGTATGATGCTGTTGGGAATAATATAGCAAAGACAGACAGAAGAGGAAACACAACAAAGTATGAATATGATGCAAATAACAGACTAGTGACAATAATTGATCCATATGGAAATAAGATTAGATTTGAGTATGATGGAGAAGGCAATGTAATATGCAGAATAGATGCAAGAGGGAACAGAATGTATTATAGTTATGA
The DNA here is from genome assembly GCF_000166775.1 of Caldicellulosiruptor kronotskyensis 2002. Taxonomy (NCBI): domain Bacteria; kingdom Bacillati; phylum Bacillota; order Caldicellulosiruptorales; family Caldicellulosiruptoraceae; genus Caldicellulosiruptor; species Caldicellulosiruptor kronotskyensis. The sequence goes on from NC_014720.1 coordinate 18,758, forward strand.
TGGATTGAACAGGTTGAGAACTGTCCAAGACAACGATGGCAGGAAAACTATTTATGAATATGATGAGAATGGGAATATAGTAAAGATAATACGACCAGACGGCAAGTATGTAACCTACAGGTATGACAATTTGGACAGGTTGGTAAGAGTTACACAAGAGAATGGAGCTGTGACAGAGTACAGGTATGACGAAGAGGATAATTTAATTGAGGTCAAGGATGGGAATGGCAATATAACAAGGTATGAATACAATGAGATAGACAGGCCTGTCAAAGTAATAGATGCAATAGGCAATGAAGAAAGATATAGCTATGACTTGGTAGGGAATATAGTATATGCAATAGACAAGAATGGAGTTAGGATAGAGTATAGCTATGATCAACTTGACAGGGTAGTGCATGTCAAAGCTGGTGGAGTAGAAGTGAGATATAGTTATGATGAAGAAGGCAACAGAATTCAGATGTCAGACAAAACAGGGATAAACAAATATGAATATGATAAGCTAAATAGGTTGATAAGGAAAATATATCCAGATGGCAAGAGTATAGAATATGAATACGACCAAGAAGGTAATGTAATAAAGGTAAAGGACCCGAGCGGATATGTGACGCAATACAAGTATGACAAGATGAATCGACTTGAAGAGGTGATAACCTCAGATGGTAGCACAAGATATTCATACGATGAGAATGGAAATGTGAAATCAATAGAGTATCCGAATAAGTTGAAGTTTGAGTACGAATATGATAGCAGGAACTTACTTAAAGGATTAGTGGTTACAGCAAGAGATGTTGTAAGGAATGAGATAGATAAGTATTATACTCCTAGCAGCGTGATAGAACAAGGTGGTGGTACAAGCACATATATTTACAAGTATGAATATGGATATGATGACAATGGCAATATGATATACAAACAGGAGCCTATAGGTAGGACAGAGTACAAGTATGATGAGGTAGGTAGAGTAGCTGAAGTCAAAGATAGATTTGGGCGATTAACTCGATATGAATATGACAATGTAGGCAATAGAATAAAGGAGATAGTTGAGGTCCCGACAGGTATAAGCAGAGATAGTCTTAATTCTGAAGGGCTGAATATTAGATACGATTATGGAGAAGTATACAGCGTTGAGAAGACTTACACATATGATAAATTAAATAGACTATTGAGCATTGAATCTCGAGACGGAGAAGGGAATATTGTAGGTGTTAACAACTACAGCTATGACAACAACGGGAATTTGATAAGAGCAGAGGAAAGATGGCGCGCAAGGGTATACAAGGGTCAGGAAAGCAAAGTAGTTGCAAAAGGGATAGAAAAGCAAGATTTACAGACTGTATATCAGGATGCATATACTGCAGAGAATGTTCAGGTACAGACAAGCGTATATAACTCAGCATATAGTTCGAACAATAGCACAGTAGTAGTTTCAGTATATGATAGTGTACACGGCAGTGCATACGATTCGCAAAATTCAACTTATGACCAAAGTATTGCTGTAAAAGAGGTAGTTTACGAGACGGTATATGAAGATGTTTATGAGATAGAAGAGAAGATTAAGGTAAGTGAATTTAGATATGATGAGCTTGGCAGGATGGTATGGGCAAAGATTGACAATAATGTGGTAGAATTTGAATACGACGGAGATGGGCTCAGAACAAAGAAGATAACAGCAAATGATGTAAAAACATACTACTGGTCTGGCAGCAATCTTATATATGAAAGCGATGCAACGGGCAAAGGATTCAGCAGCATATGGGGCTTGAGTATGATAGGAAGGACGGACGGTAGTAATACAGAGTATTTTATGAAAGATGGGCATGGAGATGTACTTATCACGTTTGACAAAAGCGGGCAGAGGAAGAATATATATGAATATGATTTGTATGGTAATGTAATAAAAGAAATAGAGACAGGGCAAGAGAACCCGATAAGATATGCAGGATACTACTATGACAAGGAATTGGAGTGGTATTATTTAAAGACAAGGTATTATGATAGTAGGATAGGGAGGTTTGTGAAAGAGGATAGTATAAGGGGAGATATAACAGACCCCGAGAGTTTGAACCTATACACTTACTGTACAAATAATCCTGTGAATTTATATGATCCGGATGGAGAGCTTGCGATAGTGCCACTGTTAGTCCTTGTAGGAGGATTAGCCTTGCAGACTGCAATTGGGGTGGGTTTGGATACTTTAGTGCATAGGATTGAACACAAGGGGAGTTTGAAAGGGTTCAACTGGAAGAGAAGTATTTTGACAAACTTAGTTGTGTCAGCAGCAGGAGTATTAATAGGAGGATCGTTTACTGCAATAACGTATAGTGCAAAAGCAGTAAAAGCAGCAAAAGCAGCAAAAGCAGCCACAGTCGCTGCCAAAACCTTAAGTTCACAAGCCATCAAAGAATCTATAAAGAATGGTGCAAAGAAATTAATTGATCCAAAAACTCACTTCAAAGCTGCAATAAAAGCATTGCCCTCAACAGTGGAAGAAACCTTGAGGAACAAAAAACCAGATGAACCAGTCTATAAGACTTTCTTGAAGAATTATTTAGCTAACGTAGCTGCTTCGGCAGTGAGTGTAAATTGGGATAGAAAAGTTGAGAAATATGTCGGACAATATTTTCAAAATGTTTCAAAGAAATCTGCTATATTTTACCAAAAACTTGTAGAGGAAGCAGCAAAGGGTATTAACTTAGGAAGGATAATTGTACGAGGAATCAAAAAGGGTATATCAAAATGGAGGGAACTTGGCTCGCAAGAGCCTTTAATACCAAATGTAATTAGTGAAACAAATCAGAGAACAGAACGAGTAAAAGAACTAGAACCAAAACCTTATATACAAGATAATGTAAGAACAAGTGAAGATAACGTATGGTTAAAAGAAAGCAAAAGAATTATTCCAGAGAATGTAGTAAGCAGGAATGTCATAAGAATTGTTCCAAATGGGCCAAGTATAGTGGAGCAAATCCAGAATTTTAGTTGGAGTCTGCAATCAATGTTGGGGGCTGATTTTAACTTAGGGGCGGTAAGAGGAGGCGAGCCGAGAGTACCGGGAGTAGATTTAACATTTGGCTATATGGCACCTGTGAATAGGATGATAGTGCCGAGGGTAGGCAGGGTATCAGCATATTGATAAGGAGAGGTGCTCTCCTGCAGACTCATTTGAGCTGTAGGAGAGCGTTTATACATTTTTGTTTTTAGGGGATTTAGTTTGGAATTAAAAGAAGAAGAGGCGAAGAGTATGGAGAGTAGAGAAAAGGTAGAAAGAGCTGTAAATAAGCTAATAAAGGCTTTGTTGATATCTGTGCTAATATTGTTTGTTCTGAGGTTGATATTGTATTTTGCAGACATAGTGTATGTGAGCAAAAGAATAACAGGGGATGTGTCAGATGGTATTTTACTGTTTTTTAAGCAGGTATTTTTGTACATTCTTTTTTTGGGTGTGGTAGGAATAGGATTATCAACTCTTGTTTTTTTTGGGGGAGGGTATATTTCATATTTAGCATTGTATGAACTGTTGACAATTTTTAAAAAAATAGTTGTGGTAATTGTAGCAGTTGTGATAAGAAAGTTTTGGGTTGTAAATAAATATTTTGAGACAACAGCGTTTAAAAGGGATTTTTTAGTGTATAGTAGCGAAAAAGAAATAGCACTAATATTAAAATGTAACGAATCAAATTGTAAATATAAAACAGATGAGGAGTTTTATATTTTTAAGAGAATTGTGACAGAAGGAGGAGAAGAGATATATTTACCTTACTCTGTAAAAGAAGATAGATATTTAGATGGATATGTTGTAGGCAAAAATATAAGGTATCATGAAGAAGATTCAGGTAGAAAAATATTGATAGAGGAATTATTAGAAGAAGAAATAGTAGAAAATAATGAAAATAAAAAGGAACAAGCTGAAGAGAGAATTAATGAAGAAATATTAGCTGAAAAAGTGGCGAGAGCTGCTATAAAATTGCTTAAGTTAAGAAGGCAAGAGAAGACAATAGTCAGTTGTAGCAATATTTCACCCATTTATTATGTAACAGCTTTAGGTAATTCAAGAGGTTTTTTTGGGAAAATAGTTCCGTCGTTAATTGTAGGTTCGTTAATTGCGGGGATATTTGTAACAATAGAATTTACATATTGGTTAATACAGGATATAACGAATAGTAGTCGTATAACCGTACTCAAAATCATATGGATTATGAGTATGCTACTAATGGTAATGCTATTAGCAATTTTTGTGGTCAAAGGTTTTTATGAAAGAGAAAAAAAAGATGAAGAAAAACTTAGCATAGAAATAGTAAAGATACCAATGATACTATACAGGGAAAATAAAAAAGCTGAGGTAAAAGAAGGAGGTATATTTGTAAAAGACGAGGAAAATATAGTGTTAGTGAAAAAAGGGGACAAAGAAGATGAAGAGCTTTTGAGTGAATTAAAAATAAAAAAAGAAAGGGTAGAAGGATTGTATGAGGTGAGATTAATAAGTAAGAATTCTTCTGATGAAGAAGTAAAAAGCACGCTAGGGTGCTTGGTAAGAATAGGTGGTGAAGCTTAAAAGATGAATAGGATAGTAGTAAGACATATAGAAGACAAAAAAGAAAAAAGCACTATTACGAAGATTAGTACATTGCAAAGAACTGTAGTGGTAGTTGTTGCTGTAATTTTTACTTTCTTATTATTCAAGTACGCAAAAGAGGTAGTTAATAGGAATGAGCTAAATGTGGATGATAGGATAAGGCCTATTACAAAAACATTAGTTTTTGGATTATCAATAGAACCTGGGTTTATAGGTAATGAACTTTTTGACTTTCCTGCTGTGGGATGTTATAGTTTGATTGCGCTTATATGGCGGCATATAATGAAAGATGACAATATTACTCTTTCGGAGAATTTAGTAGAATTGACTTCAGAAGAAAAGCGATCAATAGAAATGGCGTTGGGAAAACTTAAGTATATTTTATTGGATAATCCAAAAGAGGGTTTTATGAGATGGATTAAATCAGAGGATTTTAAAATATACAAAAAAGAATATGAAGATGATGTTTTAGAAGATTTTTGGGCATTTCATTTTTTAGATATGAATGTAATATTTATCGGAGTTAGTATTATAAGTTTTATTTTTTGGGCTACATATATATTTTGCAATATGTTATTTTTAATTATAGTAACTATGGTGGAGTTTGTAATAAACTTGAGGGCAGTAATTTTGAAGAAAGAAGAAAGAGTAGAGGATGAAGAAGAAAAAGAGATATATGAGAATATAAAAGAAAAAATAAGAAGAATAATTTATGATGGAGAAGAAGCAAGAGGATTAAGATAGAAAAGTTAACAAAATGAGAATAAGAAAATAAGAATGAGGTGAAAAGCGGTAAATATACTAAAGAAAATGACTGGAGAATCTGCTTTGAAGCAGATAGCTGGTAATGGTGATGTGAACCACCCTGTGAGAATAAGGGTGGCATAGCTGCTATCAAACTTCTTTACGTCCCCACCACCTCTTCAGGTGGATGGTAGTTCACTCAGTGAATTTAAGAAGAAGAAGCAGCAGGAAATGGAATGGTGAGAATATAAATGTGTGGTAAAATTTTAAAAGGTATAAGGGTCTGTAAATAATCTTGTGTATTTAAATTAGACCAACCTTCTTGGTAAGAGATCATTCAGGATAAACTTGTCTACTTTCTATTTTTTAGTATTACCATTTTAAAAATTTTTATGCACAAATTTTTAAAATCCTGGACAAAATTTAATACTGGGTTATAATACTCTGTTTTTGATTTATTGTTTTAAACTGCTTCCATGGAAGCAGTTTAAAATACGAACTGCTGATTGCTATCTACTTTATATACTCTCTCAAACGCTCAGGATACATTATCAAAAGCTGATTTAATATTATATCCCAATTTCTATACCTCTGTGTCCACTTTCTTACAACATTTTTTGTTGCAAGATAAAGCATTTTCTCTAACGCTGTATCGTTTGGAAATACTGATTTTGTCTTTGTCACTTTTCTAAATTGTCTATGAACTCCTTCTATGATGTTTGTTGTATAAATTATCTTCCTTATTCTGTCGGGGGAAACTTAAAAAACGATGTAAGTAGCTCCCAGTTGCTTTCCTAACTCCTGAACGCATAAGGATACTGTTTCCCCCATTTTTCTTTTACATGATAAAAATTTTCCAGTGCTTCTTCTTCATTAGTTGCCTGATACACTTTTTTAAAATCCTTTGAAAATTCTTTTATATGCTTGTATGAAACATATTTGAACGAATTTCTGAGCTGATGAATAATACACCTTTGAATATCGCTTTTTGGGAACACTGCTTCTATTGCTTCCTTTAAACCTGTCAACCCATCAACACAAAATAGTAGTACCTCTTCTACTCCTCTTGTTTTCAAGTCATTCAAAACGCCCAACCAGAATTTAGAGCTTTCACTTTCTCCAATTCATATTCCTAAAACATCCTTATATCCTTCAATGTTAATACCTAAAACAACATAGGCAGCTTTATTCACAATTTTACCCTCATCTTTTATCTTGTAATGGATCGCGTCCATGAAAATAAATGGATATATCTTTTCCAATGGTCTATTTTGCCATTATCTCATCTCAGGAATAATTTTTTCTGTAATTTTGCTAACCATTTCAGCAGATATTTCGATACCATAAATATCTTTAATTTGCTCATGAATATCTCGTGTTGTCATTCCTGCAGAAATACAGGACTATGATTTTGTCTTCAATCTCTGCTTCTAAAAAACATTGTAGCACATCCTTAAATAGGTCCTTTAAGCTTTCATAAATGTCGCTTACACTTTGGATGTTATTTTTTCTTATGAATTCAAGTAATTGCTCTTTTGTTAAAACATTTTCCATAACAAAAACCTCCCTCTTGGATATTTTTGTTTATATTCTGATTCTTACCAAGAAGGAGGTCATTATACTTTTCACAAAATTATTTATAGTCTCTTGGAAATTGCAAAAAATCGAACTTGGGATCGCGAGAAATTTTCTGAAAAATATTTTGAATATTGACCAACCCAGCCCTCCCAAGCTTTTTGAGCTTCAAACTGACAAAGTCAAGAGAATCCCACCTTTTATTTTTGAAAGGGAAAAGTTATCTTTTTTTCCTCATCACGCCGACAACTTTTCCAACTATCCGAAGTTCTCCTTCTTTAATATTGATTGGCTCATATTTGCTGTTTTCAGGAATGAGCAGGACTGTGCTTCCCATTTTGCAAAATCTTTTCACAGTTATTTCTCCGTCAAGCCATGCAATAACAATATCTCTATTTTCTGCAGTATTGCATTTTTGAACAATTGCAATGTCTCCGTCTTTTATATTTGCTTCCACCATGCTGTCGCCCTTAACTTTAATAGCAAAATATCTTTCAGGATCAGAGATAATAGATGTTGGCAGAGCAACCTTACCAATTGCCTCATCAGATGTTTCCACGGGCACTCCTGCTGAAACCTTTTCATACAGGTTTATCTTAAGAACATCTTCTGATTTTATCTCTATTAAATGTCCATCTTGAACTAAGTCAATATGTCCTGTGTCTACCAATTTTCTAAGTCTGTAAGTTTTCGACCTTCTGAAATCTACAACTTCATATTCTTCAATTTGAGAAGGAAGCATACTTATATCAAAGTGTGGAAAATCATCAACATTTTCAAATCTGCTATCAAATATTAAAATGCTGTTTCCATCTGTCACAACTCCAAAAGAGCATTTTGGAATTATATTCAAATAGCTTTTGAGCTGTTCAGCCCCATGGTTTATTCCAGAAAGATATGGCTTTACCTCAAAAATTATAAATGGTACTTTTTCTTTATTTTGGTCATACCTGAACACAACAACGTCCACAAATGCAGGTTTTGAAAATACGTTTATCCTGTACTCAACATCAATCAATTCTTCTGGGTATTTATAAGTTTCAATAAGTTCATTTATAAGCCACTGGCGAACCTCTTCTTCTTTGCAGTAAATGTCTCTGATTTTGTTTATGTATCTGTAATCATCAATCCTTAGCTTGTAAAAACTGCGAAGACTACATTTAGAATCAATTCGAAGAAGTTTTGTATTCAGCTCACTCAAAAATTTTGATGGTTTTCTTGAGCAGCACAGATACAGCCTTTCGTTTGCTCTTGTCATACCAACGTAAAAGAGCTTTTTGTCAGTTGTCTCCTGTAGCTTTGCAACCTCATTGTCTTCACATGATGAGTATGGGATGATGTTGCTATTAAGTCCAATGATAAAAACTACTTTAAACTCTAAACCTTTTATAGAGTGCATGGTGATAAGTCTTATACCCTCTTCTTCAAAGTTTTCACCCGAATCTGAGTTTAAAAATATGGCTTTTATCCCTTTTGAAGAAGCATAATTATAAAAAGACTCCAGATACCTTCTATTTTTACAAATCACTGCTATATCTTTTAATTGAAATTCACATGCCAATTTGTTTGCAATTTCATTGCAAACAAATTCTGCTTCTTGTTCTTCGGTTTGGAAAATCTTTAGTACAGGCAGAGGACCTTGTTTGTCTATTAAAGCAGGTTTTACAAAATTTTCATTTTCTATTATTTCTGGTGTCTTTTCTATTAAGCTATATGCAAGATTTGCAATCTGAACAGTTGTCCTGTAGTTTTTAGACAGCGTATAACTTTTTCCTGTCATGTCAAATCCAATGCTTGCAAACGACCTTCCCCTGACAAGCCATGAGTGGGTGTAAATGCTCTGGGCTGTGTCTGCAATGAACATTATGCTGGAATAGCTTTTTTCGGAGTTATAAAGAAGCTTTAAAATTTCTAATTGAACCTTTGTGAGGTCTTGGCTTTCATCTATTATGATATGTGTATATTTTGTAATCTTGTGTTCATTTGTTTTCAAATAATCCAGTACAATCAAGGCCATATCTTTAAAGTCAACAAGTTTATTTTCTTTTAAAAGCGAGGTATAAAGCTGCATGAGTTCAAATATAGCTTTTCTTGTCTCTGAATTCTTTGCTATCTTCTGAGGCATATCCTTTTGATTCTGAACAGTTCTACCTATCCTATCGGTGCTTTGATATTCCTCCAATTCTCTAATATTACATGATTTTATCCACTCAATCTCATCTAAAAGAAAATTGGCAAAAGAAAGGTCTATATATTGAACCTTTGGGTATTTTTCTTTAATCTTAACAATTGCCTGATTTAAAAAATTATATTTTATTGCCTTGTTGTTGACAATCTCAAGATTTTCGCCAGAATATTCTTTGTATTCCTGAAAAAATCCATAAATTATGCTGTCAATTGAAGCTATCTTAACCTTATCCTTGTTGTCATTTACCAGAGAATCAAATGAAATATATGCATCTTCCAACTTGTTATAGAGATATTTTAAATAATTTACAAGCGTTTTATTAAAAGTTACCATTAAAATTTTGTCATCTGGCGCAAAGCAATATTCATTCAGAAGATAGACTAATCTATATATTGCAACAGTTGTTTTTCCTGAGCCTGCAACACCTTTTACCAGCATATGCCCGTTTGGCTTTGCCTGAGATAACTTCTTCTGCTCAATGTTCAAATTCACAAATGTTACCCCCACACAAAAACAAATGTTTATTATTTTTGATATTATTATAAACCAATTTTGTATTCTTTGCAAACAAAATCCATAGCAATAAAGAAATATTGCCAATAAAAAGAGAAAAGTCATTTCAATTTTGCAATTTATACAAATTTAGAGTTAATAAAAAATAAAATTTTATTTATTAATTTGTGTTTATAAATCTTTTTAAGATGGTATAAGTAAATTGGGCAAAAAAAGTTTTAAAGGAGTGGTTATAATGGAAAATATAAACAGAATTCCATTGCTTGGTGAGAAGTTCCCGAGCATGACGGTAAAAACAACTCACGGTATGAAAAAACTTCCTGATGACTATGCAGGAAAATGGTTTGTGCTCTTTTCGCATCCAGGAGACTTTACACCTGTTTGCACAACAGAGTTTGTGGCATTTGCAAAGAAGGCAGAGGAGTTTAAAAAACTTAACGCTGAGCTGATTGGACTTTCGGTTGACCAAGTTTTTGCTCACATAAAGTGGATTGAGTGGATTGAAGAAAAGCTTGGTGTAAAAATTCCGTTCCCTGTTATTGCAGATGAGCTTGGCAAAGTGGCAACCACTTTAGGAATGCTTCATGAGGCAAAAGGAACAAACACAGTCAGGGCTGTTTTTATAGTAGATGATAAAGGAATTTTAAGGCTTATGATGTACTATCCTCAAGAGGTTGGAAGAAACATTGATGAGATATTAAGAGCGCTAAAGGCACTGCAAACATCAGACCAAAACGGTGTTGCTACTCCTGAGAACTGGCCAAACAACGGGTTGATTGGCGATAAAGTAATAATTCCACCTGCTGCAACAGAAGATTTAGCAAAAGAAAGGCTTCAAAAAGCCAAAGCTGGCGAGATTGAGTGTTTTGATTGGTGGTTTTGTTATAAGAAGCTGTGAGGATAAAAAAGAACAGGCTGCCCCCAAAAAATGAATGGGACAGCCGTTTTTTATTTTATTATAAATATTACCGATTTAAACTATATATGTTCAACAATAACTTGCTTTATTAATTAATAAAACCACAACTATCAAAGTTTGCCTTTTTCTAAGAGTTTAAAATGTTTATTATAAAAATTGAAATTATCTATTTGTTTAATCCAGTCTAAAAAAGATGTTATTGTATTACGATAAATATTATTTTCCCTTCTATTATTTGTTTTTAGTATTATCAATTCTCGTGCTCTTGTAATGGCCACATAATATACTCTCAACTCCTCTTCAAATTGCTTTTTTATTTCATCGGTTACCATAGAAGAAAAGTCTAAGTCATCTTCTATATTATTATAAATTTTCAATTTATGTTTATTAAAGCCAATCATCATTTCTTTTTCAGTTTTCCTGTAAGTAATTAATGGCTCAGTGTCACTTATCACTATTGGTTCATCTATAAAAGGAATGATTACAATATTGAATGCTAATCCTTTTGATTTGTGAATAGTCATTACTTGAATGCTATCTTGTTGTTTATCCTCAATAAAATCTGCATTTTCTTCTTTTTGTCCGGTCAGTATCATATTATTTAGATATTCAAAGAAGGAAAGAGGATGCAAAAATTCTTGATTATGGATATTTCTAACTATCTCTCGTAATTTATATAAGTTATATAATTCCTGATGTTGGCTTGTCGAGATATAATATTCTTCTATATTTGTATTTTCAAATACAAAATTTAGAATGTCAGCTACAATATTGCTTCTTGCATAAAGAGAAAGTTCGTTTAAAAATTTTTCTAAATCGTTTCTGCCTGTTGATAACATAGCAAAATAATAATCTGTATTTTTTACTTCATGTTTTGTAATTTCAGAAGGGTAAGATATATACTCGAACAATTTACATGTACTAATTATTGCGTTACTTTGAAAAAAACCGCCTCCACCATAGATTTTTACTGGTATTTTGTTTTTCTTTAATTCATCTGCAATTTTTTCAACTTGTCTATTTTTTCTACATAATACCGCAATATCTGAATATTTAATATCACTGTTGTCTGAATAACACATTTCATTTTTAATCTTTTTTATAATTGTTGAGATATCCATTTCTTCAATTGTTAAAGTGTTTTCTATTTTTGAGGTTTTCCCCTTCCATTTATATTGTGGGAAGCTTCTTTGGTCAACGTAAGATTTGTTTATCTGCGGAAATATTAATGGTTGATAATTATCAAATTTAATTTGATATAATTTACCTTTATATGTAGCTGAATAGCTTTGCGAGAAAATTTTGTTAATTACCTCTATCACATTCTTGTTACTTCTAAAATTATCTGTCATTTCTATCAATGGGCTGTTACACTTATTAGCAATAATATTCCCCATTTCTATTGAGCTTTGGATGTCTGCACCTCTGAAAGAGTATATAGATTGTTTTTCATCCCCTACAAGGAATATATTAACCCCTTTTTCCAGTAATGTATTTACCAATTCAAATTGACTGCGGTTAGTATCTTGGAATTCATCTATAAAGAGATACTTGTATTTTGAAGCAAGTTTAGTTGCAACAAAATCATTTCCTTTAACAAGTTTTGATGCATATTTAATCAAATCATTTGGAGTCAAGATATTGTTTTCTTTTTTAAAATTTTCAATTTCTCTTCCTACTTCTAAAAATAGATCCAAAAAGGAATCTTTAAAGTTAGACCAAAAATATTGTTCTTGATTTTTCCTAAACTTATTTTTAATGTCTTTTTCAGTTATTTCGTCACCTTTATTATCGCATTCTTCATAAAGTGTTCTTACAAGTTGATGCAGTCGATAAGAAGGTAAAACATTTAAAAATTCATTTTCTGCATAATTGTCAATAGCCTTTCTAATAATTTCATTTAACTTCCATGTAACACTTTTTATTTCAAATTTAGGAGATATACCTATAAGATATCCATACTGTCGTAAAATAATTTCGCAAAAACCGTGGATTGTATAGACATTTAACATAGATGTTAAATCTACAAATTTTCTTTTCTCATCTTCCTGTCTATTCATAATATTTCTATTATCAGCTAATAATGAGGAAAGAGATGACAATTTCTTATGATTTAAAGAATAATCGAAATATAATCTTTCAACTAATCTCCTCTTGACTTCTGATGTTGCCTTGTTAGTAAATGTAATAACTACAAAATTTGATATAGATGCCTTAGGATTTTCATTTAAACATTTGATTATTAACTCCACTAATAATTCAGTCTTACCTGTTCCTGCTCCAGCCTTAAGATAAAAGGGAAAATTTACCTTCAAAATATTTTGTTGAGTCTCAGTTAATGGAGATTTTGAAAACTTTTCAGCATAGTGCATTATATTCAATCTGATACCCCCCAGCTAACTTTGTCAAGCTTACAAATATTTTTTATTTCACAAGCATTGCATTTTAATAGTGGAATTGAAATATCGGAAAGTTTTAAACTAAAATCTTGTATGGAATTTTTATCTATTTGCCTGTTATAGTATCTGTCAAATATTCTTTTAGCATCATTTGGATTATTTTGTTCCCAAATAGTTAACATTATTACAAATTCTAAGTAACTGAATAAAGGTATTTGTATTGTGCTTTTTTCGTTTGCTATTGATGTTATTATATATTTATCGTAAACAGACATAGCATTAAAATTGTTTATCTTCTTTTGAGCAATTCTTTTTATAAGTCTATAAATATAACCTTTTGTAAACTTAATGCAATCATCAAATTCTTTTTCATTCAATAAGGAGAAATAGCTTTTTAATCGAGCTTCATTATTTTTCATAATATTTATTAAATCGAGACAGTATTCATTATCGTGTATGCTATATACTTTTCCTGAGTATATTTGTGAGTGTTCATATAAGCAACTTGAAAAATAAAACCACGAAGAAAATCTTCCTAATTGATAAGTGTCAAAATATGCAATATGTTTGCCATCACTTAGAAGTTTCTTATAGAAAAATAATTTTTTACAGTAATTATACAATACTACTTCATTTCTTATAATTTTCTCTTTAAATTTACCCTTGCAGATTACTATGTTATTTTTATCAATGTTAATAGAACTTCTATTAATTCTTGGTTGATATTTAGGGCTTAAAGCAACTTCTTCTATGTTTTTGCCTTCTTTGCCCAAAATAGATATTAAATCTTCTATAAAGATTGAATGTGTTAATTCTTTATCTCCTTCTCTTTGAGAATAAGTAAAATATATTCTTTCTTGAGTAAAATCTAAAACGTTTTTGAAAAGATATTTTTCTAATTGCAAATGATAATCAAGTGAGTGAATATGCGCAGGTTTTTCGCATATTTTGTAATTCTCAATAATTTCTATAATCTCCTCTGAAAATGGAAATTCAAGTCTATATGGTCTTGGGTATTTATCATCTTCCGCCATTACAAAAAAGACATATTTAAATTTATGCATGTTCTCTAAATTTTCTACATTGAGGTAAAGCTCATCGTTTTCAAATTCTTCTGGTTCGTTTTTAAATTCGTCTATTATGTTTATAATATTATTTGCAAAATATTCAACATCTGTAGTTAAAAACGAAGAAATACTTATTTCTTTTAAAGTCTCACTTATTTTCAAAATCAACTTTCTCTCAAAATCAGTTTCTGGATCTCCTACTTTTAAGATGTCATCAGAATCAAAATCGAGTAAATAATCCCTTATTTTTTCAATAAAGTTTTTTATACTTGTCTCTTCATCTTTCAATTTGTTTTTTATTTCATTTAATAGCAGGAGTATGTCTTCCATAACATTTAAAAAATCATCGGACACAGCTAAGAAAGGATGCCCGCTATATTTATTTAGCAATGATTTTTTTTCTTCTTTAATTCTCAGAGTAATTGCTATCCACTCAGAAATATCATTGCTGTTTCTAAAATACTCTTGGATTATTCTAAATTGGAACAGGTAGTCACTCCACTTATCACTGTTATCAGTAAAATATTTCCAGTTAGAAAATAGTATAATTTTAAACTTATCTACATCTATTCCTTTTACAATAAGTTCACACAACTGAATGATGAATTGAGCTACGGGGTAAGAAGAAATTGGTCTTTTTGCTTTTATAACATTAATCCTTTTAAAACATTTATCAAATAACTCTAATTTTTCTTTAAAGGACAGTTCAGAACCATTAATCTTTTTTATTTCTGTTCGAAAGAAATCGAATTTACTATAGTAGATCTTATTAAAAGAATTAATATCAATTGTTTTTAATTCTTCTTCAGACATCATCTTTTGATCAAACAAAAATACTCCATATTGGCGCAAAAGTGCATCTATCATTTCTTCATGTTTATCCTTTTCGATACCTATTACAATAGCAATTTCATTTAAAATATTATTTATTTGATTTTTTAGGTCTTCTTTTTCTGGATCAATTTTTTCTCTGATTAACTCTCCGATTTTCTTTATAACAAATATAAGTTCTTCTTCTCTGTTAGAAAATGGTTTGTAAATTATTATGGAATGGTCTTCTTGGTCTTTTTCAAAAGAAGTATCTTTTAAGAAATTATTGCGCACAGTAACTAACCATTTTTTTGGATTTTCAGGGGATGTATGTTCAGAATCAGTTGGTTTTGATAAATAAAAATTTTTACTAAAGTTTATAATTTCACTCAATTCAATATTAAACAGTGTTTTATAATATTGCAAAATAATTCCTTCAGTTTGATCCAAAATGTTTGATTTAGAAATTAGGTATACTTCTTTATTAAGTTTTATAGCCTGTTGGATGATGAAATACTGGATATCATCAAAGAACAGAAAACCATCAAAAAATATTACATTGTATTTGTTTAATACCTCCAACACTTTGCTTTTTAATTTATTAATGTAAACATCTTTTCCTATCAATTGATTTAACTGTTCACTATTGATTTTTATAGTAGGTGTATTTCCGATCCTTATATTCTCTAATTCATCCAAAAATTTATTAAAAAGTTCAAAAACGTTATAAAAAAAAGAGGGATATTTATCCTTTATATTGCTTAAAATTGATTGAGGAATTTTTGTAACCTCTCGAAAGATTAGAAATTGATATAATTCAAACAACTCATTTAACAAAGAATGATAAATATGACACTCATCAGAAGTTTTGCTAAAATAGAAGTTTTTTATCAACTCATATAAAATTATCTTTTGGTCTAGTGTAGAAATATACTTTCCTTCTTTGTGAATTAAAAATCTTAAGTATTCTTTAAAATCTTCAAATGTACATAAGTTAAAGTCATCACAAGGTATTTCAGACGATTCATTATTTATGTGTCTGTATTTAACAAAATTAATGTTCATTTTTTTTCCTTGGATTAGCCTTAACCTTTTTAGATTTACGGTTGCAGTAATAAGAAGGAAGTTGCCTTTACTTTCTTCTATTTTATTTTTTAATCCTTCTATATTTTCATGACTTAATAATCTTACTTTATTATGTGTCTCTAACATTTTTATAAACCTCACTTTGTTTTAGTGATTTGGATGAAATACTTTAAATAATATTTTATCTCCTAACAATGAAACTCTATCTTTTATTACAGTTATGTTGAATTTTTCTTTTATTTTTATTGCTAATTCCTCAATGCTCTCTTGAGGAATTTTGGGATTTTCTAAATCTACTTTTTCTCTGTAAATTTTGTTTTTAAGCTTATATAGCTTCACTAAGTTTTCAAAGGGTCTATGGAGGGAAAATTCATTTCTATCTAAATCAATAATATAATTTCTAAACCATTCATTGTACTGGATAAATTTATAAAGTGCTCTCTCTTCTAAAGGGATTTCTTCTAAAAAGTTATGAGGTGACTTTTTTATTATTTGCAATAAAACTTTCTCAATGTCCTGGGATTCTTCTTTATTAATAGTAACAGCCGTTTTATTAATTTTTTTCAAGAGCAATGACTTTTTTAATTCGCTATCTAATTCTTCTACTTCAGATAATGTTTGTTTTTCTTTAGACTGGTTAATGAAATTATCTAATATTGTGGCTAATGTTTCATCCACTTCAATAGAACTTTTGATTACCTCTTCTATATATTGCAACATACTCGAAGTTAAATTACACACAATTCCGCTTTCTTTTATATTACTCTCGCCTACTTTTACTAATCCGATACCGCTTTTTGTCAGATTGTGACTTCCTATGATTGCAAATTTATCATCGAAGTAATAGTTTTTCGAATGCATATCAAAATTAATATATACCTTCCATTTGTATTTTTTGATACTTTCTTCAAATTTAAATTCACTTACAGAATTATAAAAGTCTTTTAAATCAAACCTCAAAACAATTACTTTTTCTATGTTGTCTTTTTTATTTTTTATCAATTCATTGTTTACAAACAGGAAAGCCTCATAGGTTACATATGCACTCAATATTGTTATCTTTTTCTCTAAAGTGGGAATGTACCTAATAAACTCATCTTTCAATGTAGTAACAAAATGTAACATCTCATTTGTCTCCCCATCTGTCGTTGTGAGAGTTATATGTATACTTCAACATATTTTAATTTGTAGATTAAGTAAGTCAGATATTGAAGTAGAAATAAACTGAGTACTTAATATAATATTACCATAGATTATGAAATTTTGCATTACCTTTTATGGATATTAAATTATAATAAATCCATGATGAAGTTAATTTAGCCTAAATTTATTTGTTTTTTCTTCATTGAGCTTAGTGATTCAAAGAGTACTAATATAGTGCTTTGAAATTTATTCTAAGAAGAGTTTTCAGAAAACTGTACAAACATAAGTTGGTGTGATATAATTATCTTTAAACATAAATTGACTTGAATAAAGGTAAGTAATTGAGGTACAAAAATGATTATAAGATATTGTGAGAACTGTAAGGTAGAATACTATGACTTGTATTCATCTGCGTGTCCAAAGTGTAATCAAAAGATGTCTTTAACTTCAAAAATATACTATTGTGAAAAGTGCAATGTACCCATTTATTCAGAAAGATGCGAAGTATGTGGGTCAGAAGGAAAATATCTAGCAACAGATGTTCGCCCGGTTTTTCTAAAAGAAAGGTTACTAATGGAGTTAATCCTTAACAAACCTTTTGAATTAAAATATTCGTCAGTTTGGGCTGATATTAGTGGTAATAGATATTTCATAGATGGTAAAGAATTGCGGATAAATAAAAAACAAGTTTACAATAATCTCTCAGAATCAGACTTAAAAGAAATTAGTGGGAAACTGAGAGAAGTAGAAGACGAAGAAGAAAAAGAAAAATTTGATGAATCAATCAAAAAATTTATTGTGGCAAATAGTTCTCACTTTCAAAAAATATTATTTGAAGCAAAAAATTTTATAAAGGAAAATACAAAAGGATATAATTTGGACGAAATATTTATATCTTTTAGCGGTGGCAAGGACTCTACTGTTGTTAGTGATTTGGTAATGAAAGCTTTGAGCACGTCAAAAATAATACATATTCACGGGGACACTACACTAGAATTTCCTTTTACTACTGAATATGTAAATAGGTTTAGAAAAAATAATCCATATACCCCACTAATTATTGCAAGCAATAAAGATGCGAACTTTTTTGAATTGTGTGATATTTTAGGACCGCCAAGTAGAGTGATGCGATGGTGTTGTACAGTCTTCAAAACTGGTCCAATTACTAAAAAAATTAATATGCTTTTCAAAAATAAAGAAAAAGTATTAACATTTTATGGAATAAGAAGCAGCGAAAGTAATAGCAGAAGTAAGTATAGTGAAGTTACTATAAGCCCTAAAATTACAAGGCAAGTAGTAATTTCTCCTATATTTAATTGGACAGATTTTGATGTATGGCTTTATATTCTAACTACAGGAATTGATTTTAATGAAGCATACAAATTAGGCTATACAAGAGTAGGTTGTTGGTGCTGTCCAAATAATAGTGAATGGTCGCAATTTTTGTCGCGTATATATTTGACAGAGATGACAGAGAAATGGGAAAAGCTGCTTGTAGATTTTGCAAGAAGATTGGGAAAAGAAGATGCAGAAATTTATGTTAAAGAAGGTAAGTGGAAGGCAAGGCAAGGTGGAGAGGGATTAGAATATAGTAATAACTCAATTATCAGTTATAAACCTTGCAGCAATGAAGAAAATACTTTTTATTATGAACTTAAAAAGCCGATTTCTAAACAACTATATGAATATTTCAAACCGTTTGGAGAGTTGAATTTTGAAATAGGGAACAAATTATTGGGAGAAGTTTATGTGCTCGATAGTAACAAAAATGTTGTATTAAAGTTGCAAGGTATTGAAGGTGATACAAATTTAAAAGTCAGTGTTTATGGCAGTAAATCAAAAATAATGAAACAAAAAATAGATGCCCAAATTACAAAATATCAGATGTGTATAGGATGTTTGGCTTGTGAGAGTATATGTCCTCTGGGTGCGATAAAAATCATTGAAAATGAATACAAAATAGATGACAATAGATGTGTAAGATGCGGAAATTGTATTCATTATTTTGATGGGGGCTGTTATATAAGAAAAGTGTTAACTATAAAAAGAGGTGTTTAAGTATTATGGAAAATGTGAAATATAAATTGAAAGGACACGGTTCGTTTTACATCAGAGAAGGCTGGCTTCAGAAAGGATTAAAGAAATTTCAAGCAGAAGGACCTGATTTGTTCAGCAAAAGAGAAGCAAATGAAATTTTAGGTGTTGGAGCAAATATGGTCAGTGCAATAAAGTATTGGCTTATCTCGACTGGATTATTGGAATATAGCAATGATAAAAAAACTTTATGTATTAGCTCATTGGGAGAAAAAATACGCCAATATGATCCGTATTTTGAGGACTATTTTACACTTTGGATACTTCATTATAATATTGCAACTAACAAGGAATATTGTACATTATGGTACTTATTTTTTAATAAAATAGATGTCAAATATTTTTCAAAGCAAGAGCTATTCGAACTTATGAAGGAGAAATTTGAGGAAATTTTCAAACCTACCAAATATTCAACTCAGTCTTTAGAAGACGACTGCGAATGTATCTTAAAAATGTATTTGTATAATAAGTACGAAGAAGTTTCACCAGAAGATAATTTGATCTCTCCATTTGCAAAATTAGGTTTAATTAAATTTAAAGACAGAAAAAAGGGTGTGTATGAAAAAGGAAGTCCCAATTTCAATTTATTGCCTCCATTAGTTATTTTGTATGCTCTCGTGGACTATTTGAACGGAAAAACAGCTATTGATTTAGAGGAAGTTGTCTTTGGAAGCAATGCAATTGGCAAAATATTCAATATTGATAATTTTGCTTTTTACAGATATTTGGATATTTTGGAAAAGCAAGGGTATGTCAAAATAGTAAGGACTGCAGACCTGAATACCCTTTATGTAAATTTAAATAGCAAAAATGACGTTTTGGAGGAGTATTACACTCATGAAGCAAGGAATAGATATGTCTATAACTAAATATAGTGATTTCATTGAAGTAGAAGAAGCTTATAATTACTCGATAAATTTGAGATATGATTTAAACAATTTACAAAAGGTAAGAGCTTTTATACCAACAGAAAAGAACGTAACTTTATTAAAAAATTTATTGTCGAATGTGTTGAGTAAAAATAAGAAAGCTAATATTGTTATTGGACCTTATGGGAAGGGAAAATCTTATGTATATCTTATTCTCCTTTTTATTTTGTCATTGCCTAAAGAAACTAGTAATGAAAACAGTGCAAAGATAACTGTTTTAAATGAATTAGTTGAGAAAATAGGCAGAATCGATTCACAAGTTGTTGAAATGATTGATGAAATTATAAAGAAAAAAATTTCTTATCTACCTGTGATAATAAATTACTCATATAAGGATATTCAACAAATGTTTTTTACAGCCTTGAATGAAGTAATTGAAAGAGAAAATCTTTCAAGGTTAAAGATTTTTACTTCGTTTGATGCGGCAATAGAAAAAATAAATTCATGGAGTAATGAGTATCCAGAGGCATCAAAAAAATTTGAGGAATATTTAGAACAGTTGAACATTTCAAAAAAGGATTTTGTAAACAAATTAAAAGAATGCGATTTTGAGGCGTATGACTTATTTATCACAATATATAGAAAAGTCACAGCAGGTGCAGAATTTAATCCTTTTCTTAATGATGATGTAGTAAATACATATAAAACATTTTCGTACAAGCTTAGAGAAACAGGACTATACAATGGGATTTATATTGTTTTTGATGAGTTTAGTAAGTTTATTGAAGAAGCTGTAAACGAAAAAAGGAATCCTCAGCTGAAAATAATTCAGGACATAGCTGAAGCGGTTGAGAGAGATGACGAAGGTTTAATTTACTTTGATGGAATTATGCATAAACCGTTTGACCATTATTTGAAAAATGCCTCATCAATACGGCAGGACCAATTCAGAGCAGTAGAGGGAAGGTTCCGAGAAATTTATTTTATAAATACAATGAAAGATGATTATAGTTTAATAGAACAAGTAATAAAGAAAGATGAGACAAGGTTCAACATTATTTGGAATAGACAAAAAAGCAAGATTGAAGAGATATTTTTACAGGCTAAAAGTTTGTTTTCACCTATATATAGTGAAGAAGAACTGAAAGAATTGGCTAAAAAAAGTTTTCCGCTAAATCCAGTAACGTTATTTGTATTGCCTAAATTATGTGAGTTAGTAGCCCAGAATGAAAGAACACTTTTTACTTTTTTGACTGGACGAGAAAGAGGAGGCTTTTTGCATTTTCTTGAGAAAAAGCTTAATGGGGATAATATTGAGTTACTGAATGTGGATATGCTTTTTGACTATTTTGAATTTTCATTCAAAAAAGAAATTTTTAACAAAAAGATAATAGAAATTTATTCAATTGTCCAAAGAGCTTTGCAATTAACAGATAGCGATGATGAAAGAAAGATATTGAAAGCATTGGCAATATTCTATATGGTAGACGAGATGGAAAGATTGCCACCGAAAGAGGAGTTTTTAAAATGTGCTTTGCAAATTGATGAAGATAAATTTGATCAAATTGTTCAAGATTTACTTAAAAAGAAAGTCATAATAAGGAGAAAGAGTAATCAATTTTTGGATTTTTTGGCTTCACGAATAGAAGATTTAGATGAAAAAATTAATCTGTACAAAACTTTGAAAGTAAAAGAGATAAATGTAGGACAAACAATTGAGAAGATAAGAGGTTTAGAGTTTAATTTGCCTCGAAGATATAATGATGAATTTGAAATGACAAGATACTTTTACAAAATATTTATGGAATTGAATGAGTTAGAACGTATCAATAGATATAAAGACATAGAAAATATAAGATTTGCAGATGGATATGTAATATACTTAATATGGTACAATAAAGAGGATATAGCAAAGGCAATAGAAAAAATAACACAAATAAATGATAAGAGAATTGTTCTTTGTGTGCCCCAGAGGTCATTTGAAAGGATAGAGGATTTAAGGGAATATTTAGCACTACAACTTTTAATAGAAGAAGCAAAAAAAGAACAAGATGAAACGCTCATATATAACTTAGAAATTTTGTTAGAAGATATTGAACAGTTATTGTACAATTATTTAGAAGGATTATTTGATTACAATGAATGTCAGTTTTATACTTGTGAAAAAGGTTTTCAAAAAATAGAGACTGAAAAACAGCTAAGTTCTTTTTTGTCTGATATCTGTGAAGAAGTATATTGTTTAACTCCCATAATAAATAATGAAATGATTAATAAAAACAATTTAACGCCACAAATGCAAAAGGCTTTAGCGTCGGCGATTGAGCATATTTTAAAAGGCAATTATGATATAGAAGGAAATAAGCCAGAGAAAACTATAATAAAGTGTGCTATCATAAACAAGGGTTTGTTACGCCAAGAAATTAAAGATTCAAACCTAGAAAAGGTGTTAAAAGAAGTGGAAATCTTTCTCCAGAAAGCCTGTGGTTATAAAAAATCATTTTGTGAGTTGTATGAAACCTTGCAAAACCCACCGTATGGTCTTAGAAGGGGAGTTATACCTTTATTCTTAGCTTTTAAAATAAAAAATTTACTTTCTAACACTGTGTTTTACTATAATGACAAAGAAATAGAGTTTAATCCTGCCATCTTTAATGGAATAAATGAAAATCCTGGCCAATATTCTTTACTTGTTGATGAGAATGCAGTCGAAAAAGAAAGTTATCTTGAGAAGTTAGAAAGTCTATTTAGTGATTACCTGATGGATAACAACAAAAGCAGATATGCAAAAATTTATCAAGCTATGAAAAGATGGTATTTTTCGTTACCTCCTATAACCCAAAATACTGACAAAATTGAAATAAAAGAGGTGTGTTCTGTAGAACAGTTGAAAACATTCAAAAGAGAAATTTCTAAAATAGACCAAAATCCCTTTGAGTTCGTTAGTTATAAACTTCTGAAAATTTTTGGCAGTAATTCATATAAGGAAGTTGCTGAAAAAATAAAAAAGCTTAAGATAATTCTTGATAATTATCTGGAAAATATAGTTGTAAATGTTGTTATAGAAATTAAAAATATCTTGGGTATAGAAAGTGAAAATACTTTTGCAAGTGGTTTGAGGAAATGGTATTTGTCATTACCCGAGATGACTAAAAGCAGATTTATTAATGATACAGTTAACTCTTTTTTAAGATATCTGAAGAAGTTAGAGGATTATGAAGATAAAAAAATTGTTTCTGATTTATCCTCAATTTTGCTGGGTATCGATATTTATAATTGGAATGACAATAGCTATAAAAATTTTATTGAGAAAATCAAGGATATAATTCGAACCCTGCAAGAACAAAAAAATAAATCTATCTCCGATTTTATAAAAATTTCATATAACAATGGTGACAGGGAAGAGAACAAAATAATAGAAAAGGTTGAGATTTCAGAAATAGGGAATACATTAAAAGATGCTCTTGAGGAGATATTAAATGAATTTGGAAATTCAATTGATGATACTGAGAAACTTAACGTGTTAGCTTCAATAATATTAGAACATCTAAAATAATTTAGAGGAGAGAAAAAATGAAAAAAATTATATATTTAGATAATGCTGCAACAACATATCCTAAACCTCAGATAGTTTATGATCAAATGGATTATGTCAATCGATATTTAGCTTTTAATGCAGGTAGAGGATTGTATAAAGGTGCAAAAGATGCTGAAGAAATTATTGCTGAAACCCGAGAGTTAATTGCTAAATTAGTGAACGTTAATAGAAGTGAGTATGTCATTTTATTTCCATCTGCAACAGTGGCCTTAAACGTAATCATTAATGGATTGAAATGGGATAAAGCTTTTAATGTCTATGTTTCTCCGTTTGAACATAACTCTGTCTTGAGACCTCTTTACAAGGTATCCAAAAAGGAAAATATCGAAATAAAAGAATTACCATTTAATAAAGAGACGTTTGAATGGGATATTGATAAAACTAAGAAACTTTTTGAAGAGAATAAACCTGATTGTGTTTTTATAACTCACATCAGTAATGTGACAGGTTTTATTTTGCCAGTTAAAGAAATTAGTACTTTAGCAAAACAATACGAAGCGAAAGTTATTTTAGATGCTGCACAATCAATGGGGCTTATAAATTTAGATTTGTACGAAGTGAATGCAGACTTTGTAGTTTTTGCTGGACACAAAAATTTATATGGGCCTTTTGGAGTGGGAGGCTTTATTGCGAATCCAAAAAGTTTTTCAATAGAAGCATTAGAGCCATTTGTTGTTGGCGGCACTGGTAGTGATTCACTAAACCTTGAGATGCCAGATAGCCTGCCTCAGCGGTTTGAGGCAGGTAGTCCTAATATTGTGGCAATCGCTGGATTGAATGCTGCTCTCAAATGGATATCAGAGAAAAAAGGAGAAATGGAAAGAAAGGAAAGAGAACTTACACAAATCTTAGTAAGGGAATTAAAAGATTTAGAAATCGAGTTATATTTGCCTTCAGATTTACAAAATCACATAGGAATAGTATCTTTAAATTTAGATGGATATAGAGCTGATGAAGTCAGTTATATTTTGGACAGGAGATTTAATGTTGCGACCCGGGCAGGTTTTCATTGTGCAGCGTTTGTTCATAGATTTTTAGGAACAGTTGAAAGAGGCGGAACAGTAAGAATAAGTGTGGGATATTTCAATAATGAAGATGAAATCAAATATCTTGTTGACTGCTTGAAAAAAATCATTGCTTATTAAAATTTTGATATCGAAGGTGAAAAAAGAAAAATGGGTTTTGATGAATTGAACTTGAAAATGGTTTACAGGTCATCTAATGATGATATTGTGAGAGATTTCTTGATACCTGTTTTAGAAAAAGCAGTAGTATATAAAAGGGCAGTTGGCTTTTTTTCTTCTACATCTTTAATTGAAATAACAAAAGGTTTATATGGGCTGGTGAAAAACAATGGAAAGATATACATTGTTGCTTCACCAGCTTTGACTGAAGAAGATATTGAGGCAATTAGAAAAGGATATGAAAAAAGAGCTATTATAGAAAAAAGGATATTAGAATCATTTCAAGAGCCGAAAGACTATTTTGAAGAAGAAAGACTTAATCTTTTAGCACATCTTATAGCAAAGGGTTATTTAGATATTAAGCTCGCCTTTATGGAGGATGAAAATGAAATAGGAATATATCATGAGAAGATAGGAATTATTATAGACAAAAAAGGAAACAAAATAGCCTTTACAGGGTCTTTGAATGAAACAAGGACAGCTTATATGAACAATTTTGAATCGATAGATGTTTTCATGTCTTGGATGGGAGAAGACTCAAGAATAAGAGTGGAAGAGAAAGAAAAGAATTTTGACGATTTGTGGCATGATAGAACATATAAAGTTAGAGTTATTGATTTTCCAAAAGTAGGATATGAGAGATTGAAAAAATATATGAAACCAACTCTTGATTTAGAACTTGATAAAAAACAATTCTTTGTAAATTATAAACCTGAAAAAAGAGAAAGTATATTTGTAAAACCCCAAGATTTACAATTTCGAGATTACCAACTTGAGGCTATTGAAAACTGGCTTTCTAACAATGGGCATGGAATTTTCAATATGGCAACAGGTACAGGAAAGACTGTAACTGCTCTGGGTGCTATAAGTAGACTTGCAGAAAAATTGAATTATAAAATTGCAGTTGTAATTGTTTGTCCATTTCAGCATTTGGTCGACCAATGGGCTGAAGAAGTTTACAAGTGGAATGTAAAACCCATCATTGGTTATTCGGGTTCATCTCAAAAAGAATGGTTAAGCAGGTTGAGGCAGACAGTGAGGAACTATAATTTAGGCTTCGTTCAAAATTTTTGTTTTATTACCACAAATTCGACATTTTCAAGTGATGAGGTACAGAATCAACTTGCTAAATTAAAATGCAATTCTTTATTAGTAGCTGATGAGGTCCATTATTTTGGTGCAGAAAAACTTTCAAAAAAATTGTTAGACAATTTTACATATCGATTAGGTTTATCAGCAACTATAGAAAGGCACTTTGACCCTGAAGGCACAAATAAAATTTATGATTATTTTGGAGATGAATGTATTAATTATCCGATTGAACTTGCTATTAAAAATGGAATGTTAACTCCCTATTACTATTATCCAATAGTAGGATATTTAACAGAAAAGGAACTTGTAGAGTACAACAGATTGTCCAGAGAATTAGGGAAATATATAGAAATTGATGAAGATAAATATAGAAATTATGATATAATACTAAATGAGAAGGCAAAACAGATAGCACTAAAGAGAGCAAAGATTATAGCAGGTGCCAAAATGAAGTTGGATTTATTGAAAGAGCATATAAAAGATTATGTCAATGAAAGACATATACTGGTGTATTGTGGCGTATCAAATCCATCATATGAAGATGCTGAAGTGGAAAGAGATTCAATAAATTTTGGTGTTAAACAGATTGACAAGGTGACAAAGATATTAGGTAAAGAGTTTGGCATGAAGGTTGCACGGTTTACATCTAAAGAAACCATTCAAGAAAGAGAATGGATTAAAGAAGAGTTCGAAAAGGGAGAAAAACTACAAGCGATTGTAGCTATAAAGTGTTTAGATGAAGGTTTTAATATTCCAGCGATAAAGACTGCATTTATACTTGCAAGTTCTACTAATCCAAAGGAATATATTCAAAGAAGAGGAAGAATTTTGAGATTAGCAAGGGACAAAGTATATGCTACCATTTATGATTTTGTGATATTACCAAGACAACTTGAGGAGGTTAAGCATAAAACTTGGGAAGAGATAAAATTGGATATTTCTCTGGTTAAACGTGAAATTGCAAGAATAGAAGAGTTTTGTAGAATAGCTTTAAATTCAAGTGAAGGGTATAAACTTATTGATAGGATAAAAGAAGTGTATGATTTAGATAACATAAAAGGAGCTGATAGTGATGGAAGAATATATTGACAAAGAAAAAGCTATAAGGATGTTGTTAAAAATCATCGATAAGGAAAGAGAAAATTTAAAAACAAAAAAATACAAAGATAGAGATATGGTGGAGAAATTAAAAAAGATTATTGAGGAGGAGCTAAGAAAATGATATTGAAGCAGTTAAGAATCAAAAATTTTAGACAATTTAAAGGCGAGCAAGTTATTTCGTTTCCTGTTGATGGAGATAAAAATGTAATTGTAGTTCTTGGGAATAACACTGCGGGAAAAACAACATTAATTCAAGCATTTTATTGGGTTCTGTATGGAAAAACAAATTTTAAAAATAAAGAAACTTTGCTAAATTTAGAAGAGGCTAACTCAATGAAACCGGGAGAGAAAAAAGAAGTGATGGTTTCTCTTATTCTTGTAGATAGGGGAATTGAATATACAATAACAAGAAGGCAACAATATGAGTATATTGGAACACGAAATTTAAGAGTTTCAAATTCTAAAATTGAAATGGAATATAAAGATGAGCAAGGGAATATAAGACTAATAATAAACGAACTTGATATTAAAGATTCTATAAATAAAATCTTACCTGAAGAACTTTCTGAATATTTTTTCTTTGATGGAGAACGTATTGGCAACCTTGCTAAGAGAGATAAAGATGGTAAAAAAGAGTTAGCTACAGCAGTGCGCAATATTCTTGGATTAGCAGAAATTGCAAATGCAATTGAACATTTGTCAGGTAAGCCTAAGTATAGCGTTCTTGGAATGTTAAGAAATAGCTTAGATGAGGAAGGAGAAGTGACTATAAAAAGATTAAAAATTGAAATAGATGATTTAGAAGATAGAAGAGAAGAAGTAAAAAATTTAATAAAGACATTAGAAGATGAAATAAAAAATTGTGAAAAAAAATTGACGAGATAGAGGAATTTTTGAGAGAAAACCAGGAAACAATTATATATCAGACAAAAATTGATGCTAATAAAAAGTTAATCGCTGAACTTGCTAAAACAATAGAAGAAAATAAAAAAAGAATTGAAAAATTAATTCAAGAAAAGGCATTTAATTTTCTACTTTCCCCGTTTGTTGAAAAATTGGAAACGAAGTTAAATAGTTTTTGCTTATCTTTTGAAATTGTTCCTAAAATAAGTACAGAAACCATTGACTACATAATTGAACGTGGTGAGTGTTTATGTGGAACTAAGATTTTAAAGGACAGCAAAGAGCATAGAAAACTAATAGAACTGAAAGAATATTTGCCTCCGAAGTATATTGGTACAGCAGTAAGTAATTTTTTAGGAGAAGCTTCTGTTTATAAAGATAATGGAAGGAACTTCTTTGAAGAAATAAAGGATTTATATGGGAGGATTTTGGAAAACAAAGAAGAGATAAGAAGATTAGAAGATGAAAATGAAAAAAATATGAAAGAAATAGCTGACAAGAAGAATTTAAAGGCTTATGCACAAGATAAGGAAAGATGGGAAAAATTGAAAAGAGAAAAGGAACAAGAAAGAAATGTAAGATTGATGGAGCTTGGTGCAATCGAGAAAGAAATTAGGGAAAAAAGTAAAGAATTAGAAAATCTAAGCGATAAAACTGATAAAAATAGATTTATAAAGTTGTGTATTAAGTATGTAGAATATCTTTCTGATTTTTTAGAGAAGTTTTATAAGCAAAAAGAAGAAGAAATCAGAAAAAAACTAAACGAAAAAGTAAACGACATATTTTCAAAAATGTATCATGGAGAAGATAGAAAAATATTTATTGATTCTAATTATGACTATCAACTAATAACTGAATACTTGAGTGACCAATTAAAAGATAGAGCAGATGAATCAAGAGGATTAGAAACTATAATGAGTTTTGCCTTTATTGGTGGAATAATACAATTGGCACGAGAAAAAATAATAAATACTGGTAAATCTGATTCTTCAGTTAAAAAGGATGATTTAAATTTAGAATTGGATACTGAACCATATCCATTAGTGATGGATGCTCCATTTTCAAATGTAGATGAAATTCACGTAGAAAATGTTTCGAGAATTCTTCCTGAAATAGCAGAACAGGTTATCATGTTTATAATGAATAAGGACTGGAATTATGCTCAAAGAGTATTAGCAGACAAAGTGGCAGCTAAATACGAGTTAGAAAAAGTAAGTGAAACCTATACAATTATAAAAGAAATAAGATAAATGTTGAAAAAGAATAGGAGGAAAGTATATGTTTGAAAGAGAATATGCTTTTAAAGGGAGACACGCAAAATATGTGAAAAAATTGTGCGAAGTTTTGTTCCCACGATATGTTGATGTATATATCTTAGCTCCAATTGTAGGCTTATACTATAATAAAAAAGCTTCAGTTGATAACAATCAAAATGAAACGGCTAAGATATTTGCAGAGCAGTTAGTAGCAGAAAAGCATCGCTTAGAATTTGCCTATAGATTGGTTATTCTTTGCGATAAAAATTTTCTAAAAGATGAAAGCCTTGAAGAAAGGATAAAGAGAGCTTTTTCTAATGATGAGAACATTATTAATGAAAATATGCAAATATTTGAAGAGTATGTATTAGGGGGAATAGAAGTTTTATATGAAAAAATTATTGAGGAAGATAAAGAAGATAAAGATGAATACATAGGTAAATTTATAGAGTTCATTGCTGACTTTGCAGAAGACTTTATGGCTTATGGAATTGACAACGAATTAACCAATTCAACACTTATTAAAGAAATTTTGGAGACTTTGAAAGATTAAATTAATAAAGGGAGATGATAAAAGTGGGGACTACTTTAAGAGAAATATTTAAAGCGATAGAAGAAAATAAACTTGTCTTGCCAGATTTCCAAAGGGAATTTGTATGGGAAATAGAAAAACAAAAAAGGCTTTTAGCATCATTATTAGTGAAGCTTCCGATAGGCTCATTTTTGATTTTAGAAGGAGAAAGAGGAATGTTCCCAGCTAAAAAAGTTTGTTATGTCTCAGAGTATATTAACTTGAATGAAGTAAAAGAAGAATGTGGATATATTTTAGATGGTCAACAAAGAATTTCCACATTATGTAGCGCTTTCAAAGACTATGGCAACGATATAGAAAAAATTTATAAGAATCTTAGATATCGATGGTTTTTAAGAATAAAACCGCAGGATGGAGAAGAAGATATATTTGGCTGGACAAGATTAAAATTTAACGGCTTAGATAAATATGAACCAGAACAAGTAATTGATTTTATTGAGTGTAAAAAGATAAATGAAAGAGAAAAGAATAAATGGTTTCATCCCAAATATAAAATGGAACTATTAGAAAATGACGAAATGAATAAAAGATTAAATGAAATTGCAGAGAAAGCAGCTGAAGAATACTTTGTGCCATTATATTCGATTTGGCAGTACACAGCGCATGATAAAGATCAAGACTTACATAGACAAGTCTTATATAAAATTGCAGAGAAAAGAAGAGACGAATTGAAAGCAGATATGAAAGATGGTAAGATAAAGCCAGAAGATATATTATCAAACATAAATCCTTTAATACGTCAGTATATTGAAAGTGGACTAGAAGAGAAAATTAATGATGCATGGGCATCATTAGTTGCTCGTTGGGTTGAATCGGTAGCTAGTTATTTGGAAAATTTATTTGATACAGAAATAAATTTGATTAAATTAGATAAAGATCAAATGCCACGTGCTATATCAGTTTTTGAAAGTATTAATGAGGGTGGAACTCAGTTAAGTGTTTATGATTTAGTAGTAGCTAAAGCTGCCACTCCAGATTTGATTTCTTTAACAAATAGAATTAAGGAAATTGTAATTACAAAAATTGATATATCAGATGCATTATGGGGGAATAATATAGGATCAAAACCAACAAATTGGCAAGCTAATAGAATAGGTTTAATTGAGGATAATAATATTTCAAAGTTTTTTAAAAATCAATATTTGAATTTACTCTCATTATATTCTAATGTAAAATATGGTAATGTAGACGAACTAAAAGTTGAATTAATCAAAAAATCAAAACAGTTATCCATTGAAAGAGATAAAATTAATACTAACACCGAAAAAGTAGTCAGAGCTCTGATAAAAGCAGCAGCATTTTTACATTTTAGATGTGGTGTAATAGGTGTCACTAATATTCCATATGATTTAATGATTTTGCCAATAGCTTATGTTTTTATTCATGATGATGAATTTCAATATAATAGCTTCAAAGTATGGGATGATAGGAAATCACTAAATAAAATTGAGTACTGGTACTGGGCTTCATTATTTGGTGGCGCTTATAGAGAAAGACAAAATGAGCAATGTATAAGAGATATAGTTACTTTATACAAATGGATATTTGAAAAAGACAATGAGGAGATTAATAAATATTTTAAGAGATATTATGATCGTATTTTGGAAGAAGAAGGTTACTCTAATCTGCAGGTTTTACTTAGAGAAGATCCTATTCATGATACTATTCCAAAGGCAATTGAGAAAGCAATTTTGCAATATATTATAAGTTTGCAACCACTTGACTTTAAACCAGACAAAGATATTTATATTACTGCATGGGATATTGCCGAGAACAAGATTCAAGTAAACATTCATCATATATGTCCCTTAGCAAGTGGAAAGGATATTAAGATTGGACAATCAACTAAAGCGATACGTGAGAAAAAAGACCATATATTAAACAGTCCTTTAAATATGACGTATATAAGCAAGGAAGCAAATAACGCAATAAAAGAAATGGACTTACGTATATATTTAGAGAAAATTAATCAATTAGCACGCCATGAACATTTAATGCCAGATATAAATATGCACTCAGAATACCGAGGAGAAGAGGCCTTTTTCAAAGAATTTTTAAAGAAAAGATACGAAAAGTTGAAAGATTGTATAAAAAGGGAATTAAATAGATTGTTAACTTAACTACTACCTTCAAAACAAAACATTTGCAACCCTCATAACTTAAATATAAAATAAAACTATCAACCAAAACTCAAGATGAGAGGAGAAAGATAAGATGAGAGAGGAGTTTTTCAAGGTCTTTTTAATGAGTTTTTCGCAAGAAGTCTCCATCTTCTATAAGATAGAGATGAATTGCGGTTGACAAATATTCAGTTTCGGTATACAATAAAACTGGTAATGATTATGAAATTTGACTCAAATAAACATTCAGTATTTATCAAAAGGTAAGTATACATATGACTTTGGAGATGTTGCAGGGCTCACACCTCTTCTTAAGATGTACACGGTAGGAAGCCAATTCGTTCCGCCAAGTATTCATGCAGGTGGGCTACGATATCACGGTGATTCGCCAATTGTCAGCAAGCTTTATAAAGATGGAATAATTGAAGCAAGAGCATATAAACAAAGAGAAGTTTTTGAGGCGGCAATTTTATTCGCAAGATCAGAAGGTATTATTCCAGCCCCTGAATCTGCTCATGCTATCAAAGCTGCAATAGATGAAGCAATCAAAGCACGTGAAGAAGGTGCCAAAAAGACAATTTTAGTTTCCTTGAGCGGGCATGGTAACTTTGATTTAGCTGCATATGATGATTATTTAAGCGGCAGGCTTGAGGATGTTGAGATTTCTGATGAAGACATTAAAAAATCATTGATCAAATTGCCATAAAACAGCATAAAAAACCAAGAGGGCAAGGTTATTTTCCTTGCCCTCTTAATACAAGTCCAACTTTTTTTGTTTTTTTATCAATCACAACATAGCCAAATTTGGGGAAGTTAAGTGTATATTTATAGATCGAATAACCAGAGGAATTTAATACGGAATCTGGTGCATATCTAAACCTGTAGGTTTCAGTGTCAACAAACATGTATTGGGAGTTCTTTGCTGAAAATTTCAAAACAAAACTGCCTTTTGTATCTATAAGCCCTACATAATCCTTTGTGGCAACAGCAGCCATCTGAGCAAAAAATGGACCTGCTTGAGTATATTGAGGTTTTATAACAAAATTTCCAGAAGAATTAATATATCCCCATAAATTTGACTTCATTACAGCTGCATATCCTTCAGAGAAATTTTCTGCTTTGTCAAATTGAGGTTTTATAGCAACTTTAAAGTTTTTGTCCATAAATCCCCATTTTCCATTTTGTTTAAAAGCTATTTTTCCTTCGCTGAGTTCTTTTATATCATCAAGTTGAGGCTTAACTACGTATTTTCCGTTTATATCAACAATTCCCCATTTTTTATTTTTACAAACTGCAATGAAATTGGTAAACCCAATATTTTTGACATTATCATAGTATTCTTTGCTTTTAGTTTGTGTATAACCTTTACTGGTTGCTTTTTGAAACACAAGGAAGTATTTATTGCCACTAATTTCGCTGGAAATATAATCAGGTGATGTTTTGTTTGTCTCATTTTTGTTCAAAGATGTTGCAGGCTTTGATTCATTTGCTAACATATTCTGCACAGCTTTTGTAAACTTGCTGTCTGATAAAACTTCTTCGAAAGAATTATATTTAAAGTCTACAAATACATTTCCAAAAGTATCAACAGCTCCGCACTTTCCGTCTTTAGAAGCAAGAACATATTCCAAATAAGAATTTTGCCAAACTCCATCTTTCAAGTCAAGGGCATAAAGACAGAATTCTTTTTTGTCTTCATTTGGTAAAGTGCATTTTATATAAGGATTAGGATATTTTGCGATTGGGTTGTATGAAGACACAACAACAAAGTACATTTTGTCAAACTGAGGGCTTATATAGGCTTTTTTATCCAGATTCAAAAAACCGTATTTTCCCTCTTGTTTGCAAAAATATAAATTTAGCCATGGATTTAAAACCTCAAGAGAATCTAACTCTGGTTTTACAAGAATTTTAGCGCTTGTATCCACAAACCCTGCTCTGCCATTTTGCCAGACAACAAAGATATCTTTGTAAAATTTATCCTCAATACCCATTATTGAAGGACCGTCGTAAACTACAGGCTCTATCTTATCAAACTGAGGCTTTAAAAGAACATTGCCAGATGAGCTAAGAATTCCCCATTTGCCACCTTGAAGATAAGAAATCCAGCCGTTTTCCCAGAACATCACATTTTCAAACTGCGGTTTTATATACACAAACTTTTGAGAAGAGGCTTGCTGAGAATATGCCATGGTCAAACTGCCAATGAGCCAAATAAATACCAGCAGAAAGCAAACAAATCTTTTAATTCTTATC
The DNA here is from genome assembly GCF_000166775.1 of Caldicellulosiruptor kronotskyensis 2002. Classification (NCBI taxonomy): domain Bacteria; kingdom Bacillati; phylum Bacillota; order Caldicellulosiruptorales; family Caldicellulosiruptoraceae; genus Caldicellulosiruptor; species Caldicellulosiruptor kronotskyensis. Next base: position 52,840 of record NC_014720.1, read on the forward strand.
ACAAAATTTCCTCCCATTTCACAATTTTTCTTGCTAAGTTTTTCTCACTTGACATTCAAATCTACCCAAATCAAAACTATTGAAATAAAAAATGACTCCAAAGATATTATAAACAATTTTTCAAATACATTCAACTAAAGAGTAAAAAAAGTACATAGTTAATTTTTAGCATGAGATTTAGTACAATTAAATAGTGGGTATATATATCCTTGTAGCCAAAAAATATATTTAGGGAGGAGAAGTGAAAAAATTGAAGAAAGGCACAAAGATCCTTTTAGCTATTTTAGTTTTGGTTGTAGTAGCTGTGGTCTACACCTTTTCGACATACAATAGCCTTGTGCGCTTTAAAGAGAATGTTGACAGTAAATGGAGCCAGGTTGAAAATCAGCTTCAAAGAAGGGCAGACCTCATACCCAATTTAGTTAATACTGTCAAAGCTTATGCAAAACATGAAAAAGAGATTTTTGAAACTCTTGCTCAGGCAAGGTCAAAACTTTTGAGTTCAAATACAGTAGAAGATAAAGCAAAAGCAAACGATGAGCTTTCATCTGCAGTTTCAAGGCTTTTGATGATAGTAGAAAACTACCCAAATCTTAAAGCCGATAGAACATTTGTGCAGCTTATGGATGAGCTTGCTGGAACAGAAAACAGAATTGCGGTTGCAAGAAAGGATTACAATGAGGCAGTAAAACAGTGCAACATGAAAATAAAAGTATTTCCGAACGTTTTGATTGCAAGGATGTTTGGGTTTGAAGAAAGACAGTATTTTCAAGCATCAAGCCAAGCAAAGAGTGTGCCTTCGGTTGACTTTTCAAAATGAAAGGGAGAAGATTAGCAATGAAAGTAAAACAGGGTTTAGTTTGCAAAACACTTGCATTGGTGTTTATAATTGCAGTTTCAAGCCTTCTGTTTGTATCTTTTGCTGAAGCCTCCGCCCAGATTCCCAAAAAACCTGTTGAAAATGTCTACATTTTTGACTATGCAGACTTGATTGATAGCTCTGATGAAGAAGAGATGAGGGCTTTGGCAAAAGAGATAGAGGACAAATCGAAAGCAGAGATAGTGGTTGTAACAGTAGAAAGTCTTGGAAACTACACAATAGAAGAGTATGCAAATGAGCTATTCAATAGCTGGGGAATTGGCGACAAGGAACTTAACAATGGAGTTTTGATTCTTGTCAATAAGGAGAATTTACTTTCAGGCAAAAAAGGAAGAATAAGAATAGAAGTTGGATATGGTTTGGAAGGTGCAATTCCAGATGGAAAGGCAGGCTGGATATTGGATACATACGCTATTCCTGCCTTTGAAAACAAAGAATATTCGAAGGGAATAAAAGATACATTTTTTGCAGTGGCAAGCGAGGTTGCAAATGAGTATGGGATAAAAATAAATGGGCTTTCGGAATATAGTACTTCTGAAGATTTTACCCAAAATGACAGCTCTTCTACAACAGTCCATGTAGGGGATGAAGAGAAAGATATATCTGGATTTGGTGTTTTTATTGTTGTATTTCTGATAATAATCTTTTCACTTATAAACAGAAGACAAAGAAGAACATACTGGTGGGGACAAGACCCTTGGGATAAAGACCATCACCATTTTGGCGGATTTGGTGGTTTTGGTGGCGGTGGTGGTTCTTCTGGTGGTGGCTTTGGCGGATTTGGTGGAGGGTCATCTGGCGGTGGCGGTGCAAGCAGGTAAAAAGCCTGCTTTTTTTGTTTTAGAAAGTTCGCTTCTTCTCTAAGCATGGGACTTTAATCTATCAATAGCACTTCTCAAGCCCGGGATAAAGGATATTATCAAACACACGGCAAGATCAGGACCAAGATAAGTTGCATTGTAGATGGCAGAGTATACAACCGGACTTGTACCTTTTGGCGCGTATGATGCAAAAAACACAACTCCAGATATAAAGTGAAAAACAAACCTTCCAAAGCCACCTGCTAAGATTCCAAGTGCTAAATTCTTCTTGAAAAACCCAGAAAGTCCAAGAGCACCAAAGGCCAGTGGATAGTCTAAAAGTAGCTGTGCCCAGTGAACAACATATGGGTCTTGAATCAGCTGCAGTATTCCATAAGCCATGCCTGCGACAATTCCTGCAAATGGTCCAAACATATAAGCATATGCAAAAAGTGGCAGCATGCTTGCAGGTGTGATTGAACCGCCCTGTGGCATTCTGTAGAGTTTTATAAATGAAAGTATAAACGATAGTGATATAGCTACCCCACCATATACAAGAGCTTTTGTTGTGAACTTTTGTCGTTTTTGCGCAAGGTACACGAAGATACTAATAAATATCAAAACAGCAATTATCGCAAAAGAGTACCATTTCATTTTTTCAAAGTCTTTAAATATATTTTCAAGGTACTTCATTTAATTTCATCTCCCAAGCATATTTTTCAATTAATTATATCACAAAATGAATACTTAAAAAACTTACTTCATTCTGATATAATATTAAAGGACTTTTAATATTTTATTTAAGGTAAATAATCTTAGCCTATAAAAGAAGGAGAATGATACAAAAATGCAGCAAATCCGCGCGATAGTTGGCACCCAGTGGGGTGACGAAGGAAAAGGCAAAATTGTAGACTTTTTGGCCAAGGAAGCTGACGTTGTTGTTCGTGCTCAGGGTGGCAACAACGCAGGTCACACAGTTGAAGCTTTCGGCAAGGTTTTCAAGCTACACCTTATACCATCAGGAATACTTTACAACAATAAGCTCAACATCATAGGAAACGGTGTTGTGATTGACCCAGAATCTTTGATACAGGAAATAGAAAGTTTAGAAAAAGAGGGAATATCAACAGAGAACTTAAAAATTAGCGACAGAGCACATCTTGTCATGCCATACCACAAAGTGCTTGATGAAGAGCAGGAAAAACTGAGAGGCGAAGAGAGCCTTGGCACAACAAAAAGGGGAATAGGTCCTGCATATACTGACAAGACAGAAAGAACAAACCTCAGAGTTTGTGACATGCTTGATGAAGAGGAGTTTGTGCAAAAGCTAAGAACTGTTTATGAGAGGAAAAATCAGATACTTACCCATGTTTACCACAAAACACCGATGAAGTTTGGAGAACTTTTAGAACAGTTCATGAAGTATGGAGAAATTTTGAAGCCGTATATCACAGACACAATAAAACTTCTGAATGATTCAATAAAAGCTGGCAAAAAGGTTCTTTTAGAAGGTGCACAGGCAACAATGCTTGACTTAGATTATGGAACATATCCTTATGTTACATCATCACATCCAACTGTTGGTGGATTTTGTATTGGAGCTGGGATTGCACCAAAGTACATTCAAGAGGTAATAGGTGTTGTTAAAGCGTACACCACCAGGGTTGGGAAAGGTCCGTTTCCCACAGAGCTTTTGGATGAAATAGGAGATAGCATTCGTGAAAAGGGAAGAGAGTACGGAACAACCACCGGAAGACCAAGAAGGTGCGGCTGGCTTGATCTTGTTGTTGTGAGGTATGCGGTTTTAATAAATGGAATTGATAAGATTGCACTTACAAAGCTTGATACGTTATCCGGCCTTCCAAAAATAAAGGTTTGTGTTGGATACAAGTTTGAAGGAAAAGTCTTAGATCTTTTCCCTGCATCTTTGAGGGTTGCAAGAGAGTGTGAACCTGTGTATGAAGAGTTTGAAGGCTGGAGCGAAGAGGAGATAAAAGCTGCAAAAGAGTATGAAGCTTTGCCAAAAAGTGCAAAAAGATATATAGAGTTTATAGAAAAAGAGACAGGTGCAAAGGTTTTTCTCATTGGCACAGGACCGGCAAGAGAGGATATAATAATAAAAGACTAAAAGTTATTGCCAATAAAAAGCCATCCGAGAATGTAGTTGATTCGGGTGGCTTTTTGTGTTACTTTGGCAGCAGAAAAAGTGTTTTTTTGTGGGAATAACTTAACTTTTTTTGAGATTGGGTGTATAATAAAATTAAATTTTTGAGGAAAAGAGGATGAGAAAAGTTGGACTATCTTAAAAGACTCATGAAGTATTTAGACGACTGCAAACTATTGGTAGCGGTTGGCCTAATCTTGGCGCTGGCAGGGATATTTTGCAGTATGGCAGTGCCAAAAGTGTCAAAGCATATCATTGACGATGTTCTTGTTGCAAGGCACTTTGAAAAGCTTTACTATTTTGCTCTAATTTTGGCAGGGCTTGTGCTTTCTAAGGCAATTTTGAGTTATTTTCAGAGCTACATATTCGAATACACATCTCAAAAAGCCATCTATAAGCTCAGAGAGCAGCTCTACACAAAGCTTCAATACCAATCTTTTGAATATTTTGACAGAGCATCAACAGGAGCTATTATGAACAGAATGGTAGGTGACCTGGAGGCTATTCGAAACTTTTTAAATCAGGGCTTTGTTCAGGTAATTAGCATAGTCATTACATTAATATTGGCACTTTCTATAATGCTTTCAATGAACCTTTTACTTTCGTTTTTGAGCTTAGCAACAACACCTCTTATTTACTTTAACGTCAAAAGCCTTGCCAAAAAACTTCAACCTACCTTCAGGGAAATAAGAACATCCTTTGAAAAGCTCACATCAAAGGTGCAGGAGAACATAACAGGTATAAGAGTTGTCAAAGCGTTTGGAAATGAAGAGTTTGAAAAGAAAAGTTTTGAAAAAGTTGCATTTGAGTTTACAAGCAAAAATATCCAGGCTGCTGATATAAGGTCGGTGCACAATCCTCTTGCAAATTTCTTAAATGGCTTAAACTCAGTCATAATTCTTGTTGTTGGAGGGTATTTGGCTATAAAAGGGAAGCTGTCTATTGGCACGCTTTTTGCATTTGTGAGCTATGTTAACTTGTTCTCTGCACCCATTGGTAACATTCAAAACCTTGTGAACCAGTGGCAAAACGCCTTTGCATCCTTAGAAAAGGTGTTCGAGGTGCTTGACAGTGAGGTTTTAATTCATAGTCCAAAAAATGCTATTCATCTTAAAAACATTAAAGGTGACATAAAGTTTGAGAATGTGTATTTCAAGTACAAAGATAAGTTTGTTCTAAAGGGAATAAACATTCATATTCAGCCAGGTGAGGTTGTTGCCATTTTAGGTCAGGCAGGTTCTGGTAAGTCATCTTTAATAAATCTTCTTGCCAGATTTTACGACCCGACATCTGGCAGGATACTCATTGATGATGTTGATGTGAAAAATGTAAAGCTTTGTTCACTCAGAAGAAACATTGGAATAATAATGCAGGAGACATTTATTTTTTCTGACACCATAGCTGCAAACATAGCGTTTGGAAAGCCAGATGCAAAAGAAGAAGAGATAAAATGGGCTGCAAAGCTTGCCCGGGCAGATGAGTTCATTGAAAGGCTTCCAGAAGGGTACTCTACCGTTGTTGGTGAGAGAGGGATAGGACTTTCGGGCGGTCAGAAACAGAGAATTGCAATTGCCAGAGCGCTCATATACAACCCAAAAATTTTAGTGCTTGATGATGCGACCTCAAGTCTTGATTTTGAAACAGAGGCTGAGATTCAGAATACTTTGAAAGAGGTGATAAAAGGAAGAACAACAATTATCATAACCCACAGAATTTCTCAGCTTGTTGTTGAGGCAAACAAAATTTATTACATGCAAGATGGCAGAATTGTTGAACAAGGAACACATGAAGAGTTGATGAGACACAAAGGTAGATATTACACAACATTCAAAAAACAACTGCTCGAGCGCGCAAACTCACTTCCTGCTTAAAAAAGTTTTGTAAAAGGGGGAATTTTTCAAAATGGCAGACCCTGTGGCCAAAAAGCAAATTTTTTCTCAAGAAGAGACAAATTACGAATTAAAGATACCATATTTGAAAAGGCTTTTTAAGTTTCTTCTTCCATACAAAAAATGGCTGGTTTTAACTTTGATTTTCATGTTTGCAGCAACAGTTGCTGACTTGGTTTCTCCTTATCTTCTAAAGCAGGCAGTTGACCACTATATCCCCAAAAAAGATTTCAATGGAATTTTGATAATTGGAGCTTTGCTTATCTTAATGCTTTTTGTTAACAAAGAGTGCTCAAAAAACAAGATAAGGCTTGCAAACAGAACAGGACAGATGGTTTTGTTTGATATCAGAAAAGCTCTTTTTGACCACGTTCAAAGCCTTTCTTTCAGCTTTTTTGACAAAAACTCAACAGGAAGAATTATTGTTAGAATTGTCAATGACGTCAATACCTTGAACAACCTATTTACAAACGGCATTGTGAATGTGATAACGGACATGTCAAGCTTAGTTTTGGCAGCAATAATAATGTTTTCTATAAATCCTAAACTTGCAATGGTGACATTTGCAGCTTTGCCAATTTTTTTAGTAGTTCTTTTTACAACCAGAAACGCCATAAAAAGAAACTGGAGGGCTGTGCGAAGGAAAATTGCGAACTTAAATGCGTATATACACGAAAACATAAGTGGCATCAGGGTGATTCAGGCATATGTCAGGCAAAAGGTCAACAGGGCTATTTTCAAAGATGTCATAGACGATGTATTTTTGTCATGGATGAAGGCGGTCAGGATTAACGGTATATTCTCACCTGCGGTTGAGGTATGTTCAATGATAGGAACGCTCATCATCTACTTTTACGGTGTAAAGCTTCTTAAAATAAACGGTGTTACAGTTGGAACTTTAATTGCTTTTGTTAGCTATTTAGACAGGTTTTGGCGACCGGTTGTTACACTTTCGAACTTTTACAATCAGCTTCTTGTTGCAAGCGCATCGTCAGAAAGGATCTTTGAGGTGCTTTCTATTCAGCCCGAAATAAAAGAGGATAAAAATCCGGTAGAGATATCTACTTTTAGAAATTCAATTGAATTTAAAAATGTATGGTTTGCGTACAAAGATGAAGAATATGTTTTAAAAGATGTGTCGTTTGAAATCAAAAAAGGAATGATGGTTGCGCTTGTGGGTGCAACAGGCTCTGGCAAAACCACAATTGTAAATCTTCTTGCAAGGTTTTACGACCCGCAAAAAGGTAGTATCCTTATCGATGGCATTGATCTTAAGAAAATTAGCTTTAAAAGTTTAAGGAAACTTATAGGTATTGTCCAGCAGGAACCGTTTTTGTTCTCAGGCAGCATCCTTGACAATATTCTGTATGGAAAACCAGATGCCAAGCTTGAAGAGGTTATAGAGGTTTGCAATTTTTTAGGTGCACATGATTTTATATCGCAGTTTGAGGATGGTTACTTTACACAGGTAAATGAAAGAGGAAACAGGCTATCTACTGGACAAAAACAGCTGATAAGTCTTGCGAGGCTTTTGCTTCAAAACCCCCAGATTCTTATTTTGGATGAGGCAACGGCATCGCTTGACACACATAGCGAGCTTATGGTGCAAAACGCTTTAAACAAGGTGATGAAAGACCGCACTTCAATTGTGATTGCTCACAGGTTATCTACCATAAAGGATGCAGATTTAATAATTGTAATGGACAAAGGGAAAATAGCTGAAATGGGTACACACGAAAGCTTGATAAGGAAAAAAGGCATTTATTATGAACTTTGTGCAAGCCAGATAAGATTTGTAAAGGCAGGGTGATAAAAGGAAGGAAAAGATACTGCGAATATATTTTTGGTATTTACAAATAACAAGAAAGGTCTTATAATATTTAACCGTGTTTAATTTGTGTGGGCCATTAGCTCAGTAGGCAGAGCACCAGCCTTTTAAGCTGGGTGTCCCGCGTTCGAGTCGCGGATGGCTCACCATTTAATTTTAAAAGTCACAGGTGGCCCCGTGGTCAAGTGGTTAAGACACAGGCCTTTCACGCCTGTAACAGGGGTTCGAATCCCCTCGGGGTCACCATTTTGTTTGTGTAAAGTTGAGTAAGTTTTTGGATGCAAAAGATAAAAGCTTTAAGGTGTATTGAGCTTACTTAGCTAATGAAGGCAGCTGGAATATGGATAATTTATAATATGATATAGGATTTTAGTGGGCAGGTAGTAAAATTATCCTGCCCATTTTGTTTTTTGTTTAAATTTTTCAATTTATTTTGTGAACTTTTACTACTTGCTGAAACAATAAAAATATTTATAAAATAATTAAGTAAACGATTACACAAGCTTTGAAAGGGGAAAAGAAAAATGCTTTACAGAAGGTTTGGAAACACAGGGGTTATGATATCAGCCTTAGGTTTTGGTGCTATGAGGCTTCCGCAAAAAAGAGTAAATGACAAAATGATATATGACGAAGATGAAAGTATAAAGATAATACATCGAGCAATTGAGCTTGGTGTAAACTACATTGACACAGCTCCATATTACTGCGATTCACAGAGCGAAATAATTGTTGGAAAGGCTATAAAAGGTATAAGAGACAAGGTTTATATCTCAACAAAGAATCCCATTGAAGATGATTCTGGAGACAATTTCTTAAAAAGACTTGAAAGCTCTCTCAAAAAACTTGATATTGATAAGATTGATTTTTATCACATGTGGGGTATAAACTATGAAACATTCAAAGAAAAAATTATCAAAAAAGGAGGACCGCTTTCTGCAGCAAAAAGGGCAAAAGAAGAAGGATTAATTGGTCACATTTCATTTTCCTTCCATGACAGGCCTGAGAACATGATAAAAATAATTGACGAAGGAGAGGTATTCGAGACAGTTCTTTGCCAGTACAATCTACTTGACAGGAGCAATGAAAAAGCAATCGAATATGCAGCCCAAAAAGGGCTTGGGGTTGTTGTGATGGGACCTGTCGGTGGTGGAAGGCTTGGTGCACCGTCGCCTGTCATCCAGAATCTTCTTCCGGGGAAAGTTGTGTCAAGCGCAGAGATTGCTCTGAGGTTTGTTTTGGCAAACCTGAATGTATCCTGTGCACTTTCTGGTATGTCTACTATTGAGATGGTTGAGCAAAATGCATCAGTTGCGTCTAATCCAAATCCGCTCAGCACTGAGGAAGTTGAACTTATTAAAAAAGCCATGGAAGAAAATAAAAAACTTGCAGACCTTTACTGCACAGGTTGCAACTACTGTATGCCATGCCCGCAGGGGGTAAATATTCCACTTAATTTCCAAATAATGAACTATCACAGGGTATATGGACTGACTGAATTCGCGAAAGCTGAGTATGCGAGGATTGGGACTGTTCAGTGGTTGCCCGGGAAAAAAGCTGAGGAATGTATAGAGTGTGGAATTTGTGAAGAAAAATGTCCGCAGAAGATTCAAATTAGAAAACAATTAAAAGAAACTGCTCAGACGCTTGGATCAAAATAAAAGTAAAAAATAGCAACAAAGAGCTGGCGCATTTTTAACTATTTTTGTTTGCCAGCTCTTTTATTTTGCGAAAATCGGAGTTATAAAAGCTTCTATAAAGGCTGCAAAGACTACAAGTAAAGCGCCAGCGATTGAAAGAGCAAAAAATTTTTTGAATGCTTCTTTCAAATTTGGCTGTTTTTTCGAGATAGCTTCTTTTAAAAATATTGCCGATGCTACACTTCCAATTACAAATGCGCTTATTTCAAATATCCCATGAGGCAAAATTAAAAGCAGAGTTTTTAATATAGATGTCTGTTTTGCATATATTGTTGATACAATTCCTACAATTAGTCCATTTGTAATCAGAATAAAAGCAGAGACAAGTCCAAATGATATTGTTCCTAAGGTTAATATTACTAAATATACTCTTAGATTATTTTTTAAAATTACAAAGAACAAATCAGATGAATTAGAAACATTTTTGAGAAGGTTTTGAAAGAACTTTCTAATAACCGTATTAAATAGCTTAGTTATTTGTGGTTCAAATGCTAAGGCTAAGAGAATTCCAAGTATACATGAAAGAATAAAAATTAATAAGGCTATTAATAGAAGCTTTTTCTCAGATTTAAAAGTGCTAATGATATATCTCAAAAGAAGCATCTCCCATTTTCAAGAGTCTCTATTTAGAATGATACCAGAAATGTAACGAGTATGCAAATATTAAAAAACAATTTTTCACAAAATTTTAATTAACACTGCTTTCAATTTGATATATAATTATGATGATGCAAAAAAGAGGAGGGTTTGCCATGAAGGTAACATACCTTGCACATGCAAGCTTTTTGATAGAGACAAAATCAGGGGTAAAAATTCTAACAGACCCATACGATGCTTCTGTTGGATACACGGTGTTTGATGTATCTGCTGATGTGGTGCTCACATCTCACAAGCATTTTGACCATGGCTACACAGGCAGCCTAAAAGGGAATTATGTTCTTGTCGACAAGGAAGGCGAATTTAACGTCAAAGGTGTTAAAATAAAAGGCATAAAGACCTTCCACGACAAAGAAAAAGGGCAAAAACGAGGAGAAAATATTGTGTTTGTCATTGAGGATGAGTTTTCAATTGCGCATCTTGGCGATTTGGGGCATGAACTTTCATCCCCTGAGCTTGAAAAGATGGGGAAAGTTGATATTCTTTTAATTCCTGTTGGCGGCGTATATACAATTGATGCGAAAGAGGCTTTCAATGTTGCAAAGGCTGTAAATCCAAGGGTTATAATTCCTATGCATTACAAGACAGAAAAGCTCAAGTTTGACCTTGGGAAGGTAGAAGAGTTTACAAAGTATTTTGAAGAAGTTGAAGTGCTGCAGACAAGTGAGATTGAAATCAATTGCCTTCCAGAAAAACAGAAGGTTATGCTGCTTAAATACAAAGGATAAAGGAGAAATTGCGAGATGGCAAAAAAAAGTGATAAGAAAAGTATATATCAAAGTGCAAATAAATTTGGTGAAAGTGGAACTTCAATTTTTCCAGACAAAACACTTGTGGCATACAAAGCATTTGTACTTTTTGCCTTTTGTGTGCTTGTTTTGATGAGTCCATATTATAGAGGACTTTATTTTGATTATGAACTAAGTGTATTTCAAGCAGTTATGGCTGGGATATTTATCCTTTTTGCAATATATCTTTATCTTTCAAAAGAGGGTTTTTTAATAAATTCAAAACTTGAACTTATTCTGCTTCTTTTTATGGTTGCATATATTGTTCCCTACTTTTTTGCAGCAAACAGAAGGCTTGCTCTTGGAGAATTTTTCAAGTATGCATTTTACTTTGCAGTTTTTTATGTGGCGTCAAGAATTTCAAAAGGCAAAGCAGAAAAACTTGCTATTTTGAATACTCTTTTTCTCTCAACAGTAGGTGTTGCATTTTTTGGGTATCAAGCAGCGGTAAAGTTAATACCAGAGACTGCCCGCCCTCTTGGCATGGCCATGAACGGGCTTTGGGTTGGGAATATGATAAACTCAACACTGCAGTATCACAACACAGCAGGAACTGTGCTGGCATTCGGGTTTATAATCTCTTTGATGCTGGCAATGTATAGTAGAAATAAGCTGCTAAAAAGCTCCTATTTTGCCTTTTCAAGCTTTATATTTACAGCGTTTTTCTTTACATATTCAAGAGGCTCATATATTACCCTCTTGCTTGCACTTTTGGTATTTTTCTTGCTTTTGCCGAGAGAAAAAAGAATTTCGCTCATTTTTAACATAGCGATTGTTGGCGCTTTTGTTATTGCTTTTTTGAATAAGGTTGGGGCAAACCTAAACGAACATGGGAAAGTAAAACTTTGGCTTGTCTTGCTCATCCAGATGCTTCTGGTTTTTGTCCTGACATATGCTTTTGGATTTGTGGAGAGAAGACTTTATGGTATTAGCAACAACATTTATTTAGTGGTTGCAGGCGTTGTTGGCATTTTGGCTATCATTGGTTTTGCTGTTGCTCTAAGGATGCATTTGATTCCTTCAGACATGGTTGAGAAAATAAAATCCATAGCTATGTTCTGGAAAGAGAGAAACTTTGTTGAAAGAATGGTGTTTTACAAAGATGGATTAAAGATATTCTTAAAAAGCCCTTTATTCGGTTATGGTGGTGGGGCATGGGTATCACTGTATTTTATGTACCAGTCTTATTTATATTTTACAACCCAGTCTCACAACTATTTTTTGCAGGTGCTTCTTGACACGGGGATTGTTGGATTTAGTATACTTTTAGTGTTTTTATGGCTTTTATTTTCTGCTTCGATCAAGGCATGGGATAAAAAAGAACAAAAAGAGAATGTTATTATTGCTGGGCTTGTGGCTGCAGCTGTACAGCTTTATTCTCACTCAGTGCTTGACTTTGACTTTTCGCTCGCATCTGTGCAAGTTCTGCTATTTGCAGCTTTAGGGGTATTAGCTTCGACATCTTCACAAATTCTTCAGAAGCATAATCAAGAAAAGGTGATTTACACGAGCAGAAAAGCAAATTTTGTACCTGTTTTGCTGACAATATTTTATCTGTTTGTGATAATAATTTCACTGAATTTCAGACTTGGAAACTACTATGCTAACATTGGTCAGCAGGCACTGCAAGCAGGAAATTTGTCTGCTGCATATTCGTTTTTGTCAAAAGCTGTCACATACGACTCACTCAATTCCAATGCGCTTTCAGACTATGCGGTTGCTCTATACAGAATAGGTGACCAGAACAAAGATGTAAACCTGATTGCGAAGGCAGATGGTTATTTCAGACAGGCAATTGTAAATGACAGGTTCAATGCAAAGATAAGGTTTAAATATGCAGTATATCTTCTTTCTCATGGAGCAATAGATAGCGGACTTTCACAGATAGAAGAGGGGATAAAACTTCAGCCTCTTCAACCAGCAAACTATGAGCTGAAGGCTGATGCATATGCAAAGGTTGGAGATTATTACCTTGGAAAAGGTGATAAAGAAAAAGCGAAGAAGTACTATGAGGTTGTGTTAAAGATTCCACAGGAGATTGAGAGGGTGAAAAAGGAGAGGGAGAGGATTCCTCCAGTTTTAAAAGGCAAAGAGAACATAAATGTGTTTATTATGACAGCAAGAACTCAGGAAATATTAAATATAGTCAAAAGTAAATTTAAAGATTTATAAGGAGAAAATATCAAATGAATCGAGGCAAGCTGACAATACTACATATAGTCGAAAGTTTTAGTGGAGGAGTTTTTGATTTTATTAGTGACATAGTAAATGAATTGCCAGAATATGACCATGTTATAATTCATGGCTTAAGAGAGGATACACCCCATAATTATACACAATTAATAAAAGCATCTGAATTTATTGAAGTTAAAAATTTCCAGAGAGAAATAAACTTAATAAAAGATTTTAAAGCATTAATTGAAGTTATATCTATATTAAGGAGATTTAAGGCGAGAAAAATTGTTATTCATTTACATTCTTCAAAAGCAGGTTTTATAGGACGTATTGCAAGTAGATTTTTGAAGTTATATAACAAAGTGGTTTATACACCACACGGAGCTTCTTTTTTGCGAAAGGACGTTTCGTCACTTAAAAGGAATATATATATTTTGTGCGAAAAAATAGCAGCAAGATGCGGTGGTTTTGTAGTTGCATGTTCGAAATCAGAGGCTGAAGAATTTAAAAAGTATAAAATCAATGCCTTTTATATCAACAATGGTGTGAAAAACTACTCAAAGATATTTATGGACGAAACAAAAAGTTTTAATAAAGAAAAGATAATAGTGGGAAATAGCGGAAGAATAGTAGAACAAAAAAATCCAGATTTATTCAATTCAATAGCAAAAGAATTTATTGGAGTTAAAGAAATAGAGTTTTTATGGATAGGCGATGGACCTTTGAAAGATAGGTTAACTTCTCCGAATATAAGGATTACAGGTTGGCTCAGTAGAGATAAAGCAATAGAATACTTAGCGAATGATGTTGACATTTATTTATCCACATCTTTGTGGGAAGGACTTTCTTTAACTATTTTACAGGCAATGTCTCTGAAAAAACCCTTAGTTCTGTATAAGTGTGTTGGGAACATTGATTTAGTAAGCTGTGATCAAAATGGCTTTTTATTTACTACGAAAGATGAAGCTGTAAAAGCTCTTAAAATTTTGATTAATGACGAGAATATGCGGAAAAGATTCGGAGAGAATTCATATTCTTTATATATAAATGAATTTAATGATAAAAAAATGCTAAGTCAATATAAAAAATTGTATAAGGAGCTTGGTGGTATGACTACCTAACATATTCTTTACAAAAAGGCAATGATATTTAGTTTATTCCTAAAGTAAAATTTTTTGAAAAATACGTTGTTGAAAAAACAGACAAATGTTGAATGTCTACTTAGAAGAAAAAAGCGTTGTTGATAAATGAAATGGAGGGGATGTTTTGAATAAAGAGGTTTGTGCAATTGTTGTAACTTTCAACAGGGAAAGACTTTTAATAGAAAATATAGAATCTCTTTTAAAACAGACTTTAAAATTAAAATGGATTATTATTGTCGACAATAATTCGCAAGGATATAAAGAAGTAAAGGAAAAATATTTCAGATACGGAAGAAAAAGTGAGTTTAGTCAAGTTATTTTACATAAGTTCAAACAAGATGTAGAAGAAATATTATATGATGATACAAAAGAAACAGAGTTTTTATATGTCAGATTAAATAACAATAAAGGAGGAGCAGGGGGTTTTAAGATAGGAATCTCGATAGCTTTGGAAACAAAATGTGACTGGTTTTGGTTGCTTGATGATGACGTTGAATCTCAGGAAGACTGTTTAGAAAAGCTATTTAAATATACTGAAATTTCAGAGTGCATTCATCCTCGACGAGTTTATTATGATAACACCGAATGTCTATGGGAAGGTGGATTGGATATTGTGACAGGATTAAGATATTCTTTGGATGACATTTCTTTTAAAAATGGAAAGCCTTTTTGTGTAGTAAACGTAGGGTGTTTTGAAGGTATGCTGATTAGCAGAGGCATGGTAGAGAGAATTGGATTACCAGATGAAAGATTCTTCATTGTAGATGACGATACGATATATGGTTTTTTAGCTAGTTTATATACTAATGTTTTATATGTAAGGGATGCAGTGATAATAAAAAAAATTAAAAAGTTAAACTATGAACTCGAACCTGTTTTTGTTTATTATTATTTGCGAAATTATAAGCTAAAGCTTCAATATATGGATGAATATTTTTCAAAATATACGTTTGTAAGAAAAGTCTTTTTTTATTTTTCTATTTTTAAATTTGTCATTCAAACATTCTTTAATAAGCGACCTTTTTTACTAAAATACATTATTAAAGCTCTAATAGATTCTAAAAAGAGTAAATTTGGAAAGGGGTTATAAGTTTGAAATCTAAAGAAAACAATAAGAGGGCAATTACATATGACAAAATGATAAGAATTTTATTGGCAATATTTATCTATTTCTCTTTTTTATTGTATCCAATGGGTGGTTTATATATAGGTTATGAAAGGTTGAAACTGTACGTTATTGAAATGGTTTTATTTTGTATTTTTCTAACAATAACAATGAATAGAGAAATTTTTAAATTTATTAAAGAGATTTTACTCTACAAAACAAAAAGAAAAGATAAAATAGGTTTGCTTTTAATTTGGAACATTTTGTTATATATAAGTTGGGCGTGTTTGAGCTTATTATGGTCAAATGATAAGGTTTCAACTTTGGTAAGTTTATCAAAGCTAGTAGTTATGATTTATTTTTCTTTCTGTGTTTTGATATATATGAATTATTATGGGGTTCAAGCAGCAAAAGTAATTTTAGGTTCTTTGCTTATAACTGTAGTATTATTGTTAGGAATAAAGATTTATAAAATAATTAATGTGTTAGGAACTTCATATTTTTTGATGATGCTCAAAACAAAACAAGTGCAGTCCGGGAATCCCATTTATAGCTTGTTTATTTACAAAGTATTTGCTACTCCACCTTTGGGTAACTCACAAAATGTTACTGATTCATTAATTATTTCATATATAGGGATTTCAATTTTAGTGTATCTTCAATATAAAGACAATCTTAATGTAAGATTCTACAAGTTTCTTCTTGTTAGTACTGCTGTTATTGGGACTATGCAGTTGTACATAGGAATTTCTAAAACAGCTTTTTTGTCATTATGTTTGTTGATATTTTTCTTACTAATAGGGTACTTGATATACAAGGAAAAGAGCATATTATACTTAGGTTGTATATTGATTTTTATTAATTCGTTAATATTATTACTAAATCCATTTAATATTCGTAATGCAGTAACTGAAAGATTTTCAGTTCTTACAACTCTTAAGCTATCGAGGGTAGAGGAACAAAAAACACAAAGAGAGGATGTTTCTATCACGAGCAGATTAGAGCTATGGAAGGAAGCTTTGAAGATTTTTGAAAATCACAAAGTTTGTGGAAGCGGCTATAGGAGCAATAAAGCACTATATTTGAGGAAATACAAAGTAGATAATCCTCACAATATTTACTTACAAACATTGTCAGAGTTAGGCATTATAGGTTTTACATTTTTAGTAAGTATAATTATAGGTTGGCTATTATTAGCAATAAAAGCAATTAGGAAGAACCAATATATCCTTTTGTGTATCGGACTTATTTTTATATATTTCTTTAGAGGATTAAATGGATGGCAATTTGAAGAACTTGATATATGGCTATTAATGTTTTTAGCAATTTATCTTTATGTTAAATACTTTACTATAAAAATATACAAAGATAGGAGAACAGGGTATGAACGATGTAGTTGTTTTAATTCCTCATTATAACAACATAGAAGGATTAAAAAAATCAATAGCTTCAATTAATGACGATGTTGATATTTTGATAGTTGACGATGGAAGCTTTAGTAAACCTACAGAAGAAGAACTAAGGGACCTTTGTGTAAATCCGCGTGTACAAATAGAAATAATTTATTTAAAAAAGAATCAAGGAATTGAACATGCACTAAATGCAGGATTAAAAACAGTTTATCAAAAGGGATATAAGTTTATTGCAAGATTAGATGCGGGGGATGAGTGTTTACCTTATCGATTTAGCGTTCAAAAACAATTTTTAGAATATAACCCGGAAATATATTTAGTTGGTAGTTGGGCTGAGGTGGTTGAAGAAAATAGAGTGAGTTATATTCTAAAAAAACCTACAGATTATAAAACTATAAAAAAGCTTATATTTGTAAATAACACCTTTATTCATCCAGCGGTAATGTTTAGACGAGAGGTAATTGACGAGGTGGGTTTTTACCCTGAAAAATATAAATATGCCGAGGATTATGCATATTTCTTTAAAATTACAAAAAAATTTAAATGTGCAAATATTGATAAACCTTTGATACGTTATACTTTGGGAGAAAGTAATATTTCGTGGAAATATTATAAAAAACAATTAAAATCTAGAATAAAAATTATATGGGACAACAAGGCATTAAATCCTTATTGGTTTTATGGTTTAATTAGAAACATTTTTCTGCTCATAGTACCTAAGCAGTTTATTGAAAAGTTAAAAAAGATTTTATTTACATTATTGACAAATAAAGAATATAAAAAAGCTAATTTTTAAAATTATTACAATTAATCACAAAATTATGTTCAAATATAGGGAATGGGAAAAACTAATGAGTATTCAAAGAAACTATATTTACAATGTTATATATCAGTGTATTTCTCTCGTGATTCCTTTTGCTACAATACCTTATATTGCGAGGGTTTTAGGGCCTCTTAATTTGGGAATTACTGCATATACCAATTCAATCGTTCAATATTTTACTCTTATTGCTTCCTTGGGGGTAGGATTATATGGAACTAGACAAATAGCATATGTAAAGGAAAATAAAGAAAGAAGAAGTAAAGTTTTTTGTGGTATATTTTACACAAAAACTATAGTAGCAGTAGTGGTATATTTTGTATTTTTAATATTTGTAATTCTGACTGGTAAGCAATATTTTTCTGTTTTTATGTTACAGTCAATCTATATAATATCAGCAATACTTGATATTTCTTGGCTTTATACAGGTATGGAAAGATTTGATAAGTTAATGATAAGAAATATTATTGTAAGAATAACAGGGGTAATTTTAGTTTTTTTGATTGTAAAGGAAAGGAGTGATCTTATTAAATATATTTTTATAGGTGTTATTTCAGAGTTAGTAGGTCAATTAATTATGTGGTTACAAATAAAGAAATATGTGAGTTTTACTTTTGTCAATTTCTCAACTATAAAGGAACATTTTCTATCTATGTGCAAATTATATATACCTCAATTTATTATTCAAGTCTATACAGTATTTGATAGAACTATTATCGGAATATCAACCTATAAAGAAGAAGTAGCTTATTTTGATTTAGCTAAAAAATTAATAAATATGTTAATAATTTTTCCAACTTCGTTGGGAACCGTAATGTTGCCAAAAATTTCTTTTTTAGTTGAAAATAATAAAAATGAAGTAATAAAAATATACTTACATAGAACAATAGAGTTTATGTTTTATACATCTTTGCCTATGTTTTTGGGTCTTATTATAGTTTCTGATAATTTAGTCAGATGGTTGTATGGATATAATTTTTATAAGAGTGCAATTTTAATAAAAATAATGGCACCAACAATATTTTTTATTTCGATTAGTAATGTAATAGGTATTCAATTTATGGTTCCTTATAAAAAAGAAAGGGAATTAACAATTTCTGTTTTTGCAGGTGCGATTATGAGTATATTATCTAATGTAGTTCTTGTATTTTGGCTTAAATCAATTGGTGCAGCTATTTCGTTTTTGCTAACTGAAGCTACAGTTACGATTATTCAAATTGCGTATACAAGAAATATTTGGGAATATAAATATATAATTCGCATGTTGCTTAAATATTTTATTATCTCCATTACAATGGTATTTATCTTGATACTTATCGACGTTTTTATTAAAATAGAAAACTTTACTGCAATATTTGTTCAGGTAATAATAGGTTTCTTATTTTATATATTATCCAATGTAGTTCTCGAAAGTGAGATTCAAAGAGATGTTTTTTCGCAAATAAAGAAATTTCTTAGGAGGTCTAAAAATGAGATTTGAATATGTTGTAGTAGGAGCAGGTTTTGCTGGGTGTACTATAGCAGAGAGAATTGCGAATGTGCTAAATAAAAAGGTTTTAATAATAGAAAAAAGAAACCATATAGGTGGAAATGCCTACGATTATTATAATGAAGATGGAATACTTGTCCACAAGTATGGTCCGCATATTTTTCATACAAACAACAAGATTGTATGGGATTATCTATCGAATTTTACAAAATGGAGATTGTATCAACATAGGGTTTTAGCATATGTAGATGGTAAGTATGTGCCATTTCCAATCAATTTAGATACAATAAATATCTTATATAATAAAAATTTTTCATCAGAAGATTTTAAACTTTTTTTAGAAACAGTCAGAAAAAAAAGTGAGAAAATTACTAATTCAAAAGATGTGGTTACGAGTCAAATTGGAGAAGAATTATATGAAAAGTTTTTTCAATGGTATACCAAAAAACAATGGGATATTTTTCCAGATGAATTATCACCAGAGGTAACAGCTAGAATTCCTGTTCGTTTCAATAGAGATGATAGATATTTTACAGACAGATATCAAGGAGTACCTGAATATGGTTATACAAGGTTATTTGAGAATTTGATAGACAGTAAAAATATCCATATATTATTAAATACCGATTATAAGGAAGTGATAAATGAAATTAAATTTGAGAAATTAATTTATACTGGACCAATTGATTATTTTTTTGATTATAAATATGGTAAACTGCCATATAGGTCTATTAGGTTTGAATTTGAAACTTTGTCTTGCGAATATTATCAACCTGTTGCTACAGTAAATTATCCTAATGATTATGATTTTACAAGGATTACTGAGTTTAAGCATATTACAGGACAAATACATCCGAAAACTACAATAGTAAAGGAATATCCAACTTCTGAGGGAGAGCCTTATTATCCTATACCTCAGAATGAGAATTATGAAATTTATAGATTATATGAGAAAGAAGCCCGAATGTTAACAAATATTTATTTTGTAGGTAGACTTGCGAGCTATAAATACTATAATATGGATAAAGTTGTTGAAGAGGCCTTAAAGTTATTTGAAAAAATAAAATTTACATCTTAAGGATATTGTGTTGCTATTATAAAATCAAAGAAATTAATCTCCAATGTTCCACAGGTAATTAGTTAATGATATTATAACTTAGTATTTCATACCGAAGTTTTTCATAAAACATATTAGTATAATTCCGCTTTACTCAAAAGAAGTCAAAGGAGGTGGTTATGATGCATGATTTAGAAAGATTATACAATAAACTATCAAAAATAATTGATGTTGTTAGTATTCTTTTATCTTTTTATATTGCGTGGTTTATAAGGTTTGAGATGACATTAATTCCGAGTACTGATCATTTAGGATTTGAAAGTTATATGACGGTAATGGCATTTTATATCATTTTTTATTTTTTAATATCAATTGTTTTTAAAATGGATTTAGACAGTTTTCAGATTGACGCATTTAAGTTAGTATACAAAGTTATAAGAACTAATGTTTTAACTGTTGTTTTTGTTATGACTATATTTTACATTATGAAGTTAGTAGATTATTCAAGGATATTCTTAATTACTTATGCAGTTATTAATTCAGTACTGAGTTTATGCCTAAGAACTGAATTAAAGAATTTTCTAACTAAAAGACAAAAAAAATTTTTTTCACAAGAGACTGTTCTTTTTATTGGACAAAATGATGAAGTAAATAAGATAGTTGATTATTTTAAGATAAATAATTACTTTACTATAATAGGATTTTTGGATGATACAAATCCAGAAGCCATTGGAAAGGTCTCTGAACTCGAAAATGTTCTCAATAAATACCATGTCGATGAAATCATAATTTGTTTGAAACTTGAAGAATACAATAAAATTCCATATATTATAGACATATCAGAAAAATATGGTATAAGAACATACATAGTGCCTGATTATTTTCGTTATATTCCTTCCAAAGCAAGAGTGGAAGAACTAAGGGGAATTCCGCTTATAAACATTAGATACTCACCTTTAGATGAGTGGACAAATAGATTTGTCAAAAGGGCATTTGACATTTTTGTATCATTAATTGGTCTGATTGTTTGTCTTCCTTTATTCATAATCATAGCAATTTTAATAAAATTAACATCTAAAGGGCCAATTTTGTTTACCCAGGAAAGAGTAGGCTATAACAGACGCGTTTTCAAAATGCACAAGTTCAGAACCATGTATGTTCAAGACCCTGATGAAGAGAAAGTAAGATGGACAACAAAAGACGACCCAAGAAGAACCCCAATTGGTAAGATATTAAGAAGGCTTTCTTTAGATGAGCTTCCACAGCTATGGGATGTTCTTGTTGGCAATATGAGCCTTGTTGGACCAAGGCCAGAAAGACCATATTTTGTTGAAAAGTTTAAAGAAGAAATTCCGAAATATATGATAAAGCACCGTGTGCGTCCAGGAATTACTGGCTGGGCTCAGATTCATGGACTCAGAGGAGATACTTCAATTGAAGAGAGAATAAAATATGATATTTGGTACATAGAAAATTGGTCTTTCTGGCTTGATATAAAAATAATTCTGGCAACCATCTTTGGTGGCAAGTTTATGGAGAATGCGTACTGAACTCTAATTAGTAGTTTGTTGAATTTCTATAATGTTATTTGATAGAATTTATAGAGGAAAATATTTTGGAGGTTATTTACTTATGTCAGAAAGAGAAATGTTAGAAAAGATTATCTTGGGCATTGAGGAACTAAAAAACGATGTAAAAGAGGTAAAAGTTAGGCTTGACAGGGTAGAAGAGAGGCTTGACAGGGTTGAAGAGAGACTTGACAGAGTAGAAGAAAGACTTGACAGAGTTGAAGAAAGGCTTGACAGAGTGGAAGAAAGACTTGACAGGGTTGAAGAAAGACTTGACAGAGTTGAAGAGAGACTTGACAAAGTGGAAGAGAGGCTTGATAAGCTTGAAGTGAGACTTAGCAGTCTTGAAGATGGTTTTGGCAGGCTTGAGAAAAGGGTTAGTGACCTTGAACAGAAAGTATATGCCTTAGAAAATGAAATTTCTACTGTCAAAAATGATATCAGAAATATGCAGACAGAAATGCAAAGTTTAAAACAGGCTATATTAGAAAATACAGGTTGTATAGATACACTTTTCAATGCTTTTGGAGGAGTTATACAATTTAAAGCAGATATAGAGAATTTTAGAAGTGACGTAAATAATTTCAAAAATGAAACCTCAACTAAAATAGAAAATCTTGTTGAAGTTACCAATAAAATAAAAGAAGAGTATGGCAGACATGATATTGATCTTAGGATTATGAAAGAAAAAATAGGAATTTTGATATAAATTACATAATAATGAATTTTTGTATTTTACAAAAAAAAGGGGCAATCCAAGGTTAAGTGCCCCTTTTAATTATTTTCCAAGCAAGTTTTTATAGTACTCTTCAAAATATCCGTAAGTCTCATCATCAAATAAACAAAACACAACCTTTTCAATGCTTGTATTTATACTGCTTAGAAAATCAACAGCAGTATCAATCAAAATCTTTGCGCATCTGTCCTTTGGAAATCCGAATATGCCGCTTGATACAGCAGGAAATGCAATGCTTCTTAGGTTATAAAGATGAGCAAGGTAGAGACTATTGTAAATTGCCATAGATAGCTTTTCATCCTCATTGCCTTCACCGTAAATTGGACCAACTGTATGTATTACAAACTTGCAAGGCAAGCAATAAGCATTTGTTATAACTGCATGTCCAGTTGGTAGAAAGCCAATCTTTTTGATAATCTCATCTGATTCTTTTTGTATTTCTTGCCCGCCTGCCCTTACAATTGCAAGAGCAACCCCACCACCGTGGCGCAAGTGGCTGTTTGCTGCATTTACAATTACATCAACATTTTCTTTTGTGATATCGCCTTTTTTGATAGCGATTTTTTGGAAAATTTCTTTCGTAGACAATTTATTTTCACCCCAAACTTTAAGAATTTTTCTGTTGAGTTGGCTGCTAAGCTTTGTTTTTGCTTAAAATTTCGTCAAACACAGTTTTTGTGTCAATGCCAAATTTTTCTAAAGAAGAAAGAATGCTCAGGCACACGGTAACTTGGGTAAAAAGGCTTGCAGCAAGTAATTTTCCGCAATCAGTGGTTGGGAAAGAGCAATATTCTTCTAAATATCTTTTTATATCTTGAGATACACTATCGTAAACTTGAACAAGCTCGTCAAACGATTTTTTTTCGGGAAAAATCTTTATAGGAGGCTTTTCCTTTTTAAAAAGAATTAGAGGTACTACTTTATTATAAGTTATTATAAGTCCCATGCCAGCCAAAAGTCCAGAGATTAAGATTAAACTGCTCTTCAAGCAATCACGTCCTTTCAAAAATTATTATACATCAAATTTATAAAACGTATCATAGGTTTTAAATGTTACATTTAATTTACTTTCACCCCCTTTCCCTTTGGTATTTCATTTACTTACGGCTTTTTATACCCTGATTGGTTTTACAGGCATTGTTGTTCTGCCGTTTAGAACAAACCTGTCGTGCTGAAAAAGGGATTTGAACAGGAAGGGAAGGTCGTAAAACTTTCTTTGAAAATGAGGTTTATCTTTGTAGTGATGTAGGTAAAAAGGTTTTTTTGATTCTTGTACATATTCAATGAGCCATTCATCACAGACCGTTCTTACTCTAACAAGATTTGAATGTATCTCATAACACTTAAAGCCATATTCTTGAGCCAGCCTTATTGCCTCTTGAAAAAGCCAACCATTCTGGCTCAAAGCTGTAATCACACTCCTTTATCAGAATTATATTTTCTTAATTAGCTCTATTTTCTTTTCAATCTGCATGCAAAATATAATTATATTCTTCACCAGAATTTTTCAAAGGCCAATTTTTATGCGAAGTTAGTAAAACTATTCTTAAACCAGTTTTTCAAAATAGCAGCTTATAACTTCTTAAAAAAACCATTTGAAAAAGAGAAAAACAGAGATAAAAAGAGAAAATTGAAGAAAACATAAGAAAACATAAGAAAACATCAAGTTTTCCCTGAAAAAATCGCGATTTTGAAAAAAAAGATTGACATGATTAGAAAGTGAATAGTAAAATTTTGCATGTAACAAAGAAACCAAAGAAGGATTAGCTTGAACGCAGTGTTAATAAACAAAGAAAAGGTATAAGAGTGGATTAGGAAGAAAAAGAAGTAAGAGGGGCAACAACCCTCTGATACAAACCTTTGGCGCCAATGGGGTAGAGGGGTTGCAATAAAAAAACAAAGAAGATGGAGGGGTGTGTGAGCATGTTTAAAAAAGTTTTGAGTATTTTGTTAATTTTTGCTTGTTTACTTAGTTTTAGTGTAGTATTTGCAGATGAGGTGCAGTCAAGTGGTAGCTCTTCGACGTCATCGGTGGTTTCACAAATAAAACAGGCAGCTGTATGTGAAACTGTGGGAGGCAGTGTTTATGATATTACACAATATAAATGGTTTTGGGATCCAATTAAAGTTGTAGGAACGAAGACAGTTTCTTTTCGAGACCCTTGGAAACGTATTTTCTCTTACAGAAATGATACGCCTAATAAAGTAAAAGTAACAATAACCCAGACATATACAGTTACAAATTCAACTGGTGGTAGTGTTACGCTTTCACCACAATTGATTCAAGCACAATTAGGGGTTAATGTTAATGCTTCCGTGACAAGAACATATACAAATACAGTGACAATACCACCTAACACAACATTTTATCTTGAAGCTGCAGGTACAGGAAGAAATATTTATTTTGATGTTTATGTACCACATTTATTTGACTCTGGTTACGATTATGAAGGTTCTGGATGGGTTAAGGAATATACAGGTATTTCATTTTGGGGACATTATTAATTGTTAATACTTTAAATTGTAAACCTTTAAATGTTATTCAATAAGGGCTGCTGAGCAAAAAAATAAGCAGCCCTTATTTAAAAATACAAGTAAACAGAGAGAGGAGATTAAATAAATGATGAATTTTTTTTTTAAAACAAAGAATAACACTTTTCATTTTCACAATTCTGTTTTTAATCAACATAACAATATCATCTATAAAAGGCATTGCTTCTGAAAAAGTGGTTTTCTTCCATTTAGGTAAAGATAAAGCATATATATTGAGAACCATAGCTAATATTCAGGGAGATATAAAATCAATTGTAAAGAGTGGATACATTCCTTTGGGAACAGAGAGTATGCATATAGTTTAAAAAGGTAGATATGAGTATCCAAGCTTGAGAGTTGGTGTTGTGGCAACAGAAGAGATTATAAAAAAACTTAAGTTCACAATGTTAGAGGGTGCAAATAATAGTAAGGTTAAAATAAATAAAGTTAAAATTGTCTCAAAGAAACCGTTTATAATAGGTGGTTTTAATTATTATACGTTTAATCTTTATCTGTCAGTAGATGATCTACAGAAAGGGATTTATATATTTAACAAACTTAAATATACATTAAATGGGAAAACAGAAGGAAAAGAAATTTTGTGCTATGTAGAAGTTACCAAAGAGAGTGACAATTATAATTTTTTATGGGTTGGGGGTTATCAACAACAAAAATTTGTAGCTAATCAAAGTGTGGAAGAGATAATAAATAATAGAGAGAAGGGGTACTTAGGTGAAGAATGGGAATATATTTTTGAAAATGCTACAGATAAAAATCTAAAGGTGATAAAGATAGATGTGCCTTCTAAAATATATCCTACGGTTAAAATTCAAATGACAGACAATATACCTTCAGGTGGATATTTACTAAAACCAAAAGAGAAAATAGAGTTTAAAATTTTCATACCTAAGAATTACCCTGAAGTTTATCATGTTTTAACATTATCTCCCAGAATACTCTACCAAAAAGAAAATGAAAAATACTTGAAAATAGCTTATCCTGAGACCTCGACAGGGATAGATTGTTACAAAGCAATTGACAACCCTGAAAATTTAACAAAAAAAGTTGCTAAATGAAGGTTAACAAATTATAGATGATAACAGATAAAGAGAAGAGTTTAAAATCAATTTGAAAGGAGACAAATTATATGTTAGAAAATGGAATAAAATTAAAAAACAAAATCGCGCAAAATGTTTTAATAATTATTATTGCTATTATTGCGGGTATTACTTTAATAATATGTCGGGTGAGTAAATAATTTTGTGTATTTAAGATAAGCCGTCCTTCTTGGTAAGTAATCATTCAAAATTTTATTGCCAACTTTCTATTTTTAGTATTTCCATTTCAATATTTTTTATGCATAAATTTTTAACTTCATGGAGAAAATTTAATACTGGGTTATATTATCTTTTTTTATTTGTTTTTTTAACTGCTTCTGTAGAAGCAGTTAAAAAACGCGAACTAACGATTGCTATCTACTTTATATATTCTCTCAACCGCTCAGGATACATTATTAAAAGCTGGTTTAATATCATATCCCAGTTTCTGTATCTTTGCGTCCACTTTCTTACAACATTTTTAGTCGCAAGATAAAGCATCATTTCTAAAGCTATATCATTTGGAAATACTGATTTTGACTTTGTAACTTTCCTAAACTGTCTGTGAACACCTTCTATAATGTTTGTTGTATAAATTATTCTTCTAATCTCTGGGGGAAACTTAAAAAACGAGGTCAGCATTTCCCAGTTGTTTTCCCAGCTTCTAAATGCATAAGGATATTGTTTCCCCCATTTCTCTTTTATTTGACAAAAATTCTCAAATGCCTCTTCTTCATTTGTTGCCTGGTATACTCTCTTGAAATCTTTTGAAAATTCTTTTATGTGTTTATACGAAACATACTTAAATGAATTTCTCAACTGGTGGATTATACATCTTTGAATATCACTCTTTGGAAACACTGCTTCTATTGCTTCTTTTAAACCAGTAAGACCATCAACACAAAACAGCAGGACTTCTTCTACTCCTCTTGTCTTTAAATCATTCAATCGACCTTGCCAAAACTTTGAACTTTCACTTTCTCCTATCCATATTCCTAAAACATCCTTATATCCCTCAATGGTAATCCCTAAAACAACGTAAGCAGCCTTATTTACAATCTTGCCTTCATCTTTTATCTTGTAATGGATTGCATCCATAAAAATAAACGGATATATCTTTTCCAATGGTCTGTTTTGCCACTCTCTTATTCTATGGTACTATTTTTTCTGTAATTTTGCTTACCATCTCAGCAGATACTTCAATACCATAGATATCTTTTATTTGTTCATGAATATCTCTTGTTGTCATCCCTCTGGAATATAAAGCTATTATTTTATCTTCAATTTCAGAGATATCTCTTTTATATTTGGGAATTATCTTGGGTTCAAATTCACCTTCTCTGTCTCTTGGAATATCAATTTCCATCTCTCCAAATTTTGTTTTTACGGTTTTCTGAGTATATCCGTTTCGAGAGTTAGTAGTTTGTTTGTTTTTAACGTCATATTTTTCATAACCCAGAGTTTCTTCAATTTCTGCTTCTAAAAAGCTTTGAAGTACATCTTTGAACAGGTCTTTTAAACTTTCGTAAATATCACTTACACTCTGAATATTATTTTTTCTTATAAACTCTAAGAGCTGCTCTTTTGTTAAAACATTCTCCATAACAAAAAACCTCCTTCTTGGATATTTTTGTTTATATTCTGATTCTTACCAAGAAGGAGGTTCTTATACTTTACACAAAATTATTTATAGTCTCGCTTTGTTCTGAAAAAGAGTTTGACATTTGACAGCTATGATCCGCAAAATTTGACAGTTTATAATGACATCTACAATTCTCATGTACTACTGAGTGTTTATGAGTGCACATATGCAGTTGTCAATGCTGATGTTTATGTAATAGACAGAGATACCTATAAAGAGCTTTTTGTTGGTACAACTGATTCAAATGGCGAACTTCCGCTTGTTATTACAAATGGGGAATACATTATAAAAATTGCATATAATAATCCCGAAACAGGCGCTTACGACTTTTACTATAAAGCCTTGCAAGTTTCACAGGATAGTGTGGTTGAGCTTGATTTATCACAGTTTAGTCAAATTCAATATATACCTGGATTCACTGAAGGCGGCGTTGGAATGGGAGACAAATTGCTACTTGGTTTTGACTTTGACTATGATGGAAAGTTTGTTGTATCATCAATTGAACAAGCAAGAAGAGCTTGGTTTGCGCCGGGGGACTATGGCTGGGTATGGGTTTTAGCACACAATCCATATTATAGTGACAATTACCTTGCTTTTTCATTAGAATACAAGCCTTTGCAAAGACTCATTATTCCAGAGGGTGTGCCACAACAATATACTGTAGACTTAAGAGTTGACAGAAGCAAAATAACTTTAAGCTGCGAGCGCAAACCTGAAGGAAGCTGGGATTTTGTACCTACTACACTTGATAGTGTATATGAAAAGGATGACCTTATAATTGATATTTATATTTTTACTTACAGCCAAAACTACATTGTAGGTGGGCATACTGTGCCAGAACATTTTGTTGAAGATAATGGCGATGAGCGTATTATGTGGGTGTCAATTCCTGGTATTTATCCAATTAATGTATTTACTATTTCAAATGATACACAGAAAGAGCTGTTTACAGGGCATCTTGGTTTTGTTGACACTAATAATACATGGCGTATAGCTGTGCTTGATGTTGTAAGTGGACAAAATTCAGTGCTTAGAATTTATTTGCCACTTTCGCCATATGACATTGATATTATTATCGACAGAGAAATTACAATATATCCGCTTTCAACAAGTTCAGGTGGTTCAAGAAGAGAGATGTATATTCAAAAAGCCAAAATTTTTAATCAGACAATAAAGATGCAGCGTTTACCGAGGAAATAAAGAAGAGATTGGTGAGGCTATCCTCAAAAAGTGAAGAGGGGATAGCCTTTATTATTCAAATTGAAACAAAATAACCCCATTGATAACCTCATATAAATAAATTAAAATATTAAAGTTAAAATACATATGGCTAAAAAATAAATTAACATAGATTGTCGGAGGTAATTTTAAAAATGGAAAAACAAGTCAAATACATCTTTGTCACAGGCGGGGTAGTGTCCGGGCTTGGCAAAGGAATCACTGCAGCATCAATTGGAAGACTATTAAAAGCGCGGGGCTTAAAAGTTACTATGCAGAAATTTGACCCATATATAAATGTTGACCCGGGTACTATGAGCCCATATCAGCACGGAGAGGTCTTTGTCACAGACGACGGGGCTGAGACAGACTTAGACCTTGGTCACTATGAAAGGTTTATCGATGAGAACCTCACAAAAAACAGCAATGTCACAACAGGAAAGATTTACTGGTCTGTAATCCAAAGGGAGCGACGTGGCGACTTTCTTGGTGGAACTGTGCAGGTAATTCCGCATATTACAAATGAAATTAAAGAGAGAATCTACAGGCTTGGTAAGAGCAACTCCACAGATGTTGTTATAACAGAAATTGGTGGGACTGTTGGCGATATTGAAAGCCTTCCGTTTTTAGAGGCTATAAGACAGGTTGCAACAGATATTGGAAAAGAAAATGTTCTGTATGTTCATGTAACTCTTGTTCCTTACCTATCAAAGTCAGGAGAACTTAAAACAAAACCAACACAGCACTCTGTAAAAGAGCTTAGATCAATAGGTATTCAGCCAGATATTATTGTTTGCAGAACAGAAAAGCCACTTTCACAGGAACTTAAGGCAAAGATTGCCTTGTTTTGTAATTTAAAGCCTGAATATGTAATTCAAAATATTGATGCAGAAAGCCTGTATGAAGTGCCTTTGATGCTTGAAAAAGAAGGGCTTGGGGAGATTATATGCGAAAAGCTTGGATTTGTCTGCACAAAACCAGACTTATCTGACTGGATTGAGATAGTAGAAAAAGAAAAAAATCTCAAAAAGAGTGTCAGAATTGCGCTTGTTGGAAAGTATGTTGAGCTTCATGATGCATATCTCTCTGTTGCAGAGGCACTAAAACATGCG
Organism: Caldicellulosiruptor kronotskyensis 2002; assembly: GCF_000166775.1. Taxonomy (NCBI): domain Bacteria; kingdom Bacillati; phylum Bacillota; order Caldicellulosiruptorales; family Caldicellulosiruptoraceae; genus Caldicellulosiruptor; species Caldicellulosiruptor kronotskyensis. The sequence continues at coordinate 82,648 of NC_014720.1, forward strand.
GGAATTGCAAATGATAGCTATGTTGAGATTCTATGGACAAACGCAGAGGAAGTCACTTACGACAATGCGCACGAAAAACTTAAAAGTGCAGACGGAATTTTAGTGCCAGGCGGATTTGGTGACAGGGGTATTGAGGGTAAGATTGCAGCCATAAGGTATGCAAGAGAAAACAAAATTCCGTTTTTTGGAATATGTCTTGGAATGCAATGTGCTGTAATTGAGTTTGCAAGAAATGTTCTTGGGCTTGAAAAAGCAAACTCAACAGAGTTTGATGAAGCAACACCATATCCTGTGATTGACATCATGCCAGAGCAAAAGGACATATTCACAAAAGGCGGCACTATGCGTCTTGGACTTTATCCGTGTAAGCTTGAAGAAGGTACTCTTGCCCACAGAATTTACAACGATGAGCTTGTATATGAAAGGCACAGACACAGGTATGAGTTTAATAATGAATTCAAGGAAAAATTCAAGCAAGCCGGCATGGTATTTTCAGGAATATCACCGGACAGAAGGCTTGTAGAGATAATAGAGCTGAAAGACCATCCATGGTTTTTGGGTGTGCAATTTCATCCTGAGTTCAAGTCGCGCCCACAAAGACCTCATCCAATTTTTACAGATTTTATAAGAGCATCACTTGAGAATAGACAGAAAAAAGAGGGGATTTAATAACTTTTTTTAACCCCTCTTTTTGTTTTGATAACATTCATAATAACCTTATCTTCGTCTTCTTCTTGTATATGTAAGGTCCAAAGTTTTTGGTCGTTGCTGTCTTGGAAGCTCTGAAATGAGGTATATCACAAAAAGATGAATCAAAAATAGCACAAGGTTAAGTCCCACATGTATGTAAATATATAGAGGTCTTTGAAGAATTACCATGTTGGAAGATTCTCTTGCAAATTCTACAAATCCCATCAGATGTATTGAAAAAACCTGTAAAAGCAAAATCATAAAATTTGGAAAATGGGCATTAAACATAAACAGAACAGCAAGGATGCATGATATAACAAAGCCTGGTAAAAGTAGCAAGGTTGATGTTATGTAAAATCTTAAAATAATTGTTATCAAAAATATACTAATCAAACATATCAGTGACCAGACAAGAAGAAGCATTCCATCGTTTGAAAACAGGTTAGTGCCTGCAAAAAAGCAAAGGTATATCAAAAGCCAAAGAAATATTTCAAATGCAACATTTCTATTTTCCATAGTATTACAGCTCTTAAAAAGAATTTAAGAGCTTTTGCCCTCCTTTTTTAGCATCTTGAAGACTTACTTTTTGAAATTACTCCAAAATCAATTATACATTAAAATAACGAATTAGTGTATAATTAAATTATCAGACTGGTAAAATTGAAAATTTTCATTTAAAAAAAGGGGGATTTTAAATTTCATGTCCAAAGCACATATTCTTGTTGTAGACGATGAAAAACCAATTGTTGATATTATAAAGTTCAATTTAGAAAAAGAAGGATATAAGGTAACAGCGTCATATGACGGTGAGGATGCGTTAAATAGAATAAAAAATGAAAACTTTGACATGGTACTTCTGGATGTGATGCTTCCTAAACTTGACGGGTTTTCTGTATGCAAAAAGGTCCGTGAGTTTTCAGATGTCCCAATTATAATGATAACAGCAAAGGCTGATGAGGTTGACAAGGTTTTGGGGCTGGAGCTTGGGGCAGATGATTATATTACGAAACCGTTTGGTATAAGAGAGCTCATTGCCAGAATTAGAGCAAATTTAAGAAGGACAGCTCAAAGCGCAGCTCAAGATGGAAAGGTATTAAAAGCTGGGAATTTGACTTTGAACCCTGAGACGTTTGAAGTAAAGAAAGACGGCAAAGTTATTGAACTTACCGTAAGAGAATATGAGCTTTTGAAGTTTTTGATGTCGCAAAAGGGTCAGGTATTTTCAAGAGAAGAGCTTTTGGAAAAGGTTTGGGACTATGAATATTATGGAGATGTTAGAACAGTAGATGTTACTGTAAGAAGATTGAGAGAAAAAATAGAAGATAATCCATCAGAACCGAATTTTATTCTTACAAAGAGAGGAATTGGCTACTACTTTAATCCCAATATTTAAAAGTGAGGAGAAAAAATAATACCATGACAAAAAGCATTGAAAGTAGACTTATAATTGTCTTTGGTCTATTGATTTTGATACTCATGTTTATATCCAGCTTTTTTGTCATAGACAGGACAAAAAGTTATTTTTATGATGATATTAAAAACAAGATAGAATTTATGGTGAGTTCATCACTGATAAGGATTTTAGAGGATAAAAGCCTTACACAGCAGAAAATTCAGGAAATAATTGACCAGTCAATGAAGCAGAGTCAGTATGGTTTTATGATACAAAAACTAATTGTGACAGACAACAGAGGAAGACTCTTGGCATCTTTTCCAAGGATGGATATCAGCTTTTATCCTTCGGATGAGATATTGACAAGTCTTGCAGGCTATAAGGTTATTAAACGGGATTCAGAAAACCAGACTATGATTTTTGCTTTTCCCATAAAAAGTGGTAAGTCTGTTGAAAGGTCATTATATTTAGAAGTGTCTTGCCAAAGTATACTTGAAACTGTCACAGACATAAAAAATATTTTATTTATGGCATATGTTATTGGTATGGGTTTTTCACTATTTATTGGATTTTTGTTTGCAAAAACCCTTTCCAATCCGCTAAGAAAACTTACCAGGCAGGCACTTGAGATGGCACAAGGCAATCTTGATGTCAAGATTGAAATTTCCAGTCAGGATGAGATAGGCAAGCTTGCAAGTGCTTTTAAAATAATGGCAACAAATCTGAAAAGGTATATAACAGAGCTTGAGTTTGAAAAACAAAAGCTTGAAAGAATACTTCAGAACATGTCAGATGGTGTTTTGGCTATAAACTCGAGAAATGAGATAATTCATATAAATGAGAGTGCGAAGAGATTTCTCAAAGATGATATTCATGGATTTTTGGACAAAATTCAAGCTCAAAAAAGTTCTGTAGTTTCTCAGCCAATAATTTATGAAGTTGATGGCTATACACTTGAGGTTAGCATAGCATTTTTTGTTGATTCTTTTCAATCAACAGGTATGGTATTTATACTACATGACATAACAGAACAAGCAAAGCTTGACAGAATGCGCAAACAGTTTGTTGCAGATGTCTCACATGAGCTGAGAACACCAATTACCACTATCAAAACTTATTCTGAGACACTTTTAGATGTTGATGATGAAAGTGTTAAAAGAGAGTTTTTGACTGTAATAATAAAAGAATGCGATAGGATGACAAGGCTTATATCTGACCTTTTATACCTCTCAAGGCTTGACAGTGGAGAGAATATACTGAGAATAGAAGAAGTAAATATAAGTGAGCTTGTGAGGTTTGTTTGTGAAAAGATGCGAATTCATGCCAATAAAAAACACCAGAGTCTATTGTGCAATGTACAGGAGGATATTATAATAGATGCAGACAGAGACAGACTTGAACAAGTACTAATAAATCTTATTAACAACGCCATTACTTATGTTCAGGATGGTGGTAGGATAGAAGTTTGTCTTAAAAAAGAAAATGGAAATATTGAACTGACAGTTGAAGACAATGGGCCTGGTATACCTAAGGAGGACCTTCCACGGATATTTGAGAGGTTTTACAGAGTTGACAAGGCAAGGTCACGAAGTCTTGGGGGTAGCGGGCTTGGTCTTTCGATTGCTGATGAAATTGTAAAGGCTCATGGTGGCAGGGTTTTGGTTGAAAGCGAAGAAGGCGTTGGAACAAAGTTTACAGTAGTGCTTCCCTTAAAAGAAAAAGGACAAGTGACTTTGTAATGTGCTTTTAACATGCTTGTAACAAGATTGTAATAATAAAATTGTATAATGTAATTAGGATTATTATATGTAAGTGGTGAAAAAGAAGATGAAAAAGTTTGCATCTATGGCTGTAATAATGTTAATCTTATTTAACTTAACCTTGACATATGCATTTGCAGGAGAGACTCTTTCTAAGGCAAAGAATATAAATTCAATTGAGATAGATGGCAGTAAAATTGCATCAACCAGTACCTCCCTTGTGGAGATAGCAGATTACAACAGCAATATTACAACTTCAGCATTTGTGCTGTCTGGAAAGAGTTCAGAAGGTGTTGAAATTAGTATATATACTAAGAAAGACAAGAAAGAGGCATTTACACAGAATAATATTGTTGAAAAGTTTACTGTTGGCAAGTCTGGATATTTTGCAAAAAAGATAAATGTTGATGAGGGAACAACATATATTTTAGTTGTGGCTAAAAAAGACAGTGATGTGCAGATTAGCATGTTGAAAGTGTCATATCAAAAAGAAGAGAGTTTTGGAAGATGGATAGAAAAAGTTATTTCAAACATTATAAATTCGTTTGGTAAATAAAAAAGAGGGTAAGCTAAATGAAGTATAGCAAAAAAGAGTTTTTAAAAAGCATAGTGCTGAGTATACTTGTTATACTCAGCATTTATTTGTATTATAAAATTTATTTTGACTACAAAACAGAAGACATTATAAAATTAGCCTTAGCATACAAGAAAGAACAATCTCAGCAGCAGCTTTTGAAAAAGGCAAAAGAAATTTTGGTTTCGCCAAAGGAAATGTATTTAAACATTTCAAAAAATATTACACTCAGGATTTTGAGCAACCAGAACGAATATTTAAAAGTTGTCTCAAAGTTTATAGAAGGAATTGAGAGAGGATTTGTCAAAAGAGAGGTAGAAGTGTCCACTAAAAATTTAAATATAGATTTTTTTAAGTCAGGTAGATATTTAATTTTTTGCTATGATTATCCTGTTAACTTGAATGTTTTCTTGTATGAGTTAACAAGAAGAACTACTGACAAAATACCGAAAGGTTTTGAATTTGACAAAATATTTATAAAAGAAGATTCAAATGCGACTATTGTGTATTTTTTCAATTCCCAAAAACAGGTTGCGATTTTGCAGAAATTTGACCAGTTTGGTTTTTTGCCACTGGAAAGAGTAATTGAGAAAAACTTATCCATTATATATTCATGGGCAGACGGGCTTGGGTTTACAGAGATAGCCAAAAATGATGTATTGATACCAATTGAATTTTCTGATGTTCAGTTTTCTGAGATAAAAATAAAAGATAGCAGTTTTAAGAAAGAATGGATTGTTCGCAGACTATTTCCGGATACTATTCTTACCAGAAAGAATATTCTTAAAGACGGCGATATTGCAATAACAGACGAAAGAAAGATGTTGGTTTTTAAAAATGACCGAGGTTTTGAATTTGAATACACAGAGAAAGCATTTGGTGACAGAGTAGATTCTGTCTGCGATACTTTAATGTTTTATCTTAAGACATTTTATACCGATGAAGACTTGAGAGTTTTTAGTCTTAAGACAGAAAAAGAAGGCAATTTTACCATAAAGCTTGGTTTGAGAACAAGCGGAATAGACATTGCTTCATCTGATGAAGAGTACTGTGTAGAAATTGAAGTAAAAAGCGGAAGGATTTATAGAATCTCGGGATACATTTTTGATATCATTAAAGTCAGGACTTCACAGATAAAGGTTGAAGGGATTGCGGCAATTGACACATTAAAAGAACGGAAAGGTGATATTTTCATAGAGGATATAGACATTGAATATGTTTTAGGTGGTGCAAGTTCATATCCTTACTGGAAAATAAAAACTCAAAACGGAGTTGCCTTTGTTGAAACAATAAAGTAATTTAAAGGAGACTTGGATATAGTTATGAACTGGTCAAGAGTAAAGACAATAGCAATATTAGTGTTTGCACTAATTTTTGTATTTCTTGTAATAAGGTATTTAAATCTTTTTCCAAAAGAAGAGTATCTTACAAAACAGCAGGTAGACATTGCTAAGAGTATACTTTCGCAGAACTCTATAAAGCTCTTGTGCGATGTTGACAGAAGAATATATTATGTATCAAAACTTAGTGTGACAACAGAAAACAAGTATGATAGCATAGTTACAAAGCTTTTTGGAAAAAGAGTGGACAGGTATCAGAATGAGTTTGAAAGCAGCATTTATCATCTCAAAATTGTCAACCAGACCCTTTTTTTAGAGTCAAAGTATTACCAAGACCCGTTTGAACTTTTTGATATAAAAAAAGGTGACTATATTAAGGACTACGACGGTAGTTTCATTCAGGTATTTAGAGGATATCCAATTTTTGATGGGAGGTTGAAGGTAATAAAACAAAAAGATAATACACTTTATATATTTTCAAAAATAAATCCAAAAAGATTTGAGATAAAAAGAACAAGAGCTATTTCAGCGCTTGAAGCAGTTTTTAATCTTTTAAACCAGCAGAAAGGCATAAAAGAAATTCAAAATATAAAGTTTGGATTCTATTTAAAGGATTTCAATGTTATACAAGGTCAGGCAATTCCTGTTTGGCGAATTATAGCAGATGGCAATGTTTATTATATAAACGGGTTTACGGGGATGTTGGAGTAAGTGGCTGATAAAGCAGGTAAAATAAATAAAGGCAGGGGCTTTATAATGTTTTAAAGTCTCTGCCTTTTTATTTTTGATCAAAAATCTTAAATTTAGATACCACTTCTTAAAAAACCCCTCTTTTTTATAGACTTTGCCCCATTTTATAATAAAATCAGAAAAACAAATTGTAGTTTATGTAATATAAAAAATATAACCTTTATAGAAGGAAGGCGATATATCATGGAATCAGTTATCTCACCGAATATGCAGCACAGCCGCCAAAGTGGTTTTAAAAGATTTTTGCACAAGTTAAATGAACAAAAATATCTTCAGGCAATGGCGATACCTGGTGTAATTTGGATGATAATTTTTAACTACATACCAATGTATGGAATTATAATTGCATTTAAAGAATACGACATTACTTTAGGCTTTAATAAATCACCATGGGTAGGTCTTGCTAACTTTAAGGAATTTTTTGCTGATGAAAGATTCTGGTTGATAATAAAGAATACAGTGGGAATAAGCTTTTTCAAACTTCTTGTAGGATTTCCTCTTCCCATATTATTTGCAGTGCTTTTAAATGAGCTTGTGTCAGTCAGGTTCAAAAGAACTGTCCAGACAATATCTTACCTGCCACATTTTATATCTTGGGTTGTGCTTGGCGGAATACTTATGAACTGGCTGTCAGAAACAGGTCTTATAAATATAATTTTAACAAAAATTGGAATATTAAAGCAGCCTATAGCTTTCTTGGCAGAACCAAAGTATTTTTGGGGAATAACGGTTGTATCTGAAGTTTGGAAGGAACTTGGTTGGAATGCGATAATCTATTTAGCAGCAATTGCTGGAATTGACCCTGAGCTTTATGAAGCTGCAACTGTAGATGGGGCAGGCAGGTTTACAAAGATGTTCAAGATTACCATACCATGTATTTCTGGTACAATTGCTATTATGTTTATTTTGGCGGTAAGTGGACTTATGAACTCTAACTTTGACCAGATATTTGTTCTCAGGAATCCGCTCAATGCAGATGCTTCTGATGTTATTGATATATATGTTTACCGTATGGGGATAGAGGCGTTCAGATTTTCGTATGCAACTGCAATAGGACTTTTTAAGTCGATAATTGCACTGATGTTACTTCTTACTGCAAATGGAGTTACAAAGAAACTTACTGGCAAATCATTATTTTAATTTCTATATACTGTAAAATTGAGCTATGAAAAGAGGTGTAAATTGAAATGAAAATCAAATCTTCATTTGGAGATAAGATATTTGACATTTTTAATATAACATTAATGCTTATTATATGTTTCTTAACATTATATCCAATTTGGTATATCATAGTATATTCTTTTAACGAAGGAAAAGATGCAATGCTTGGCGGTATCTACTTTTGGCCACGCAAGTTCACACTGGATAACTACAAAACTGTTTTTAGCAATAGCGACATCACAACAGCATTTATGGTGACAGTGGCACGAACAGTTATAACAACTACACTGCATGTATTTTTCACTGCAATGGTTGCATATGCTTTTTTGCGTAAAGAACTTTTGGGAAGAAAGATTTACATGGCAATGGGAACAATAACCCTCTTTTTTGGAGGGGGGCTTATACCATACTTCCTACTTATTAAAAGTTTGGGATTGTACAATACCTTTTGGGTGTATGTAATACCAGGAATGTTCAACTTTTATAATCTTATAATCTTCCAAGCCTTTTTCAGAGAACTTCCAATTGAACTTGAAGAGTCTGCAAAGATTGATGGAGCAAACGACTTTATAATATTTACAAGAATAATCCTTCCACTGTCAACACCAGTTTTGGCAACAATAGCTCTTTTTGTTGGAGTTTATAACTGGAATGACTATTTTATGGGAGTTATATTCATTAATAATCCAAAACTTCAGCCAATACAGACATTTTTGTACAAAGTGATAGCTCAGGTAACCTCGAATCAGATGCTTGCATATGCTCCAGGCGGTATTGCAACAAGAAACGTTACCTCTCAATCGTTAAAGATGGCTACAATGGTTATTACCACCTTACCAATTGTATGTGTCTATCCATTTTTACAAAAATATTTTGTTAAAGGTCTATTGATAGGTGCCATAAAAGGATAATAATACAATCATATAATCGATCGATGGCATTAACTGCACGTCTGTGCAGTTAATAAAAATAAAAAATATACTAAAAGGAGGTATTTTTAGCATGAGAAATTTAAAACTTAAAAGACTTTTGGCTTTAGTTGTAGCTATTGCATTTGTTGCAAGTCTAGTTCCATTTGCTATTGGTAGTGCAGCAAGTTCTGTCAAGCCAGGGTGGAAAGAAGATGCCAAAAAACCAATCACATTTGATTGGTACATCAACTTTTCGTGGTTTGGGACAAAGTGGGGTGGAAATGCAGTTTCTGATTACATTACAAAAAAGACAGGTGTTAAAATCAATTTTATAGTCCCAGCAGGAAATGAAAATGAAAAACTCAATGTAATGATTGCTTCAAACACACTCCCAGACTTTATAACTCTTGGTTGGTGGGAAGAAGCAGTTAAAAAGATGATTGCAGGGAAGCTTGTATATGCTTTGGATGAACTTGCAAAGAAATATGACCCGTACTTCTTCACGGTTGCAAACAAGCAAAGACTTGGCTGGTATACCGAACCAGATGGGCATGTCTATGGCTATCCAAATGCATCTTATACACCGAGTGACTATCAGAATCCTAAATTAAAAATTTATTCAAACCAAACTTTCCTTGTAAGAAAAGATATGTATGAAGCACTTGGCAAACCTGATATGAGAAAACCAGATACATTCTTGAAAGCTTTGGCTGACGCTAAAAAGAAGTTCCCAACAGTAAACGGCCAGCCACTTATTCCAATTGGTTTCCATGAATTCACAGATACAGGCTGCTACTCACTTGAAAGCTATCTGTGGAATTTCTTGGCGCTGCCACGTGAGAAGAATGGAAAACTTTATGACATTGTAGCACATCCAGAGTATATCAGATGGCTCAAGACATTCAATGAAGCGTACAGAAGAGGGCTTATTGCGAAAGATGTATTCATTGACAAGAGAGCACAGATGGAAGAAAAGATTGCTCAGGGAAGATACTTTAGTATGATTTATCAGAGAACAGATTTTGTTGCTCAGCAGCAAGAACTCTACAAGAAAAATCCAAACATGATTTATATAGCAGTTGACGGTCCTGCAAACTCAAAGCTTGAAAAACCAAAACTTGCAGGTCCTGGCATCGCAGGATGGACTCTCACCATGATTTCAAAGAACAACAAAGATCCAAAGAGAGCTATAAGATTTATGAGCTACTGGCTCAGCCCAGAAGGACAGAAAGATTTCTATCTTGGACCAAAAGGTGTAACATGGGATGTTATTAATGGCAAAGAGCAGTTTAAGCCTGATGTTGTAAAGCTTATGCAGACAGATAGAGGAGCATTTGATAAGAAATATGGCGCAGAACTTACCTACTGGATGCTTGGTGACTGGCCATATGTATCCCAGTGGGACCCTGGCATGCCACCATACCTGCAACAGATGGCTGATTGGACACTTGGCAAAACTGTTAGCTATGCACAGTATGACAATCTAAATCCACCTGCTGATAGCCCAGAAGGTGTCATAGCACGAAAGATTGCTCTTAAATGGGGTCAGACTCTGCCAAAACTTATAATGGCAAAGTCATCAGCTGAGTTTGATAAAATATTTAATGAATTCCAAAACTACAAGAAACAGATTGGTTTTGATAAATTACTAGCATGGCAACAAAAGAAGTTAGAAGAGAATAAGAAAAAGCTTGGGCTAAAATAAAGTATAAATGGTTCGTTTAAAAAAGATATATTTTATATCAAGATTTAAAAAGGCTGATGGTTATTATTGTATGCCATCAGCCTTTTTAAAAATCATTTGATATTTTGAATGTACAGGCAGGTACTGATATAATGAGAGTATATATAATCGAATAATAGAGGATGGATTGGAATGAAACATTCCACATTAAAGCATATCATTAAAAATATATTTAAGTTTAACATTCGTCAGAAATTAATTTTAACCTATATTTTCATTGTTGCAGTGCCTCTTTCAATCCTTCAGGTAAATGCTTTTTACAGAGTAAGAATTATGACAGAAAAAGAATATATAAACAACGTCAATTTTGAGGTCAGCAAGCTCAAAAATGATATTATGAAAAATATAGAGCAGTTTATAAAAGCTACACAGTTTATTTTAAACAATCAGGAATTTATTGAATTTGCATCAACATACCAGGAAAGAAATGTTGAGGATATTTACTCTTTTAAAGTAAATGTTCTTGATAAGATAGAATATCTTCAGTATGTAAACTTTAATATAAATAGAATAAGATTCTTTACAAACAATCATTTTATCCCTGAAATGTGGCCGACCCTGTACCACATAGAGAGATTAAAAAATTTTAAGTTTATAGATAAATTCTTATCTGATAAAAAACAGACCTCGCTTTGGAAACTTAACAATACTGACATACTTGGTCCGCCGCTTAACAGTGATGAAAAGGTTGTATCTTTGTATACAAAGGTTACAGATTTAGTAGGTAATTTGATTGGTATAATTGAAGTTAACATGAAAATCGATGAGTTTTTTGCAAGTGAACTTTCGCGGGAAAGTGACAATTCGGTTACAATTGCTATTTCTCAAAATGGTGATGCGATTTTCAGTAAACAGACACCACCTTTTTTGAAAAGACTCAATCTCAGTAGCAAAAAACTTGTTGAACTGTTAGAAGACAAGGTTAAAACCATCGAAAGCGAAGGGATTGTTCATTTTAAAATAAATAAAAACTCAGCAGCTTTTATTTACACTTATATTCCTGTTTTGGGTGTAAAACTTTACAAAATCATTTTGTTTGATGAGCTTACCAAAAAAATAAATGAAATAACACTTCAGATGCTTGGACAAGCATTGGTTTTAATTATTATTTCATCAATCCTGATTTTTATTTTAATCACTTTAATTCTTAAGAAGCTCAGACAGGTAATTCTCAGTATGAGAGCTGTTGAAAATGGGAACTTTGACATCTCAATTGACATAAAGGGTGATGATGAGATTGACGAGCTTGCCCAGCACTTTTTGAACATGGTGGAAAAGCTCAAGATATTGATTGGCGAGATGGTAAGAAGAGAAGTTGCTCAAAAAGACGCTCAAATAAAGGCTTTACAGTCACAAATTAATGCTCATTTTATCTATAACGTGCTTGAAAATATAAAGATGATGGCAGAATACAGTGAGAATTATGATGTTTCAGACGCAATAACAAAACTTGGCAAGATGATGAGATACAATATGAGCTGGAAAAGGAAATTTGTTACTCTCAAAGAAGAGATAGAGAATATTCAAAATTATATTTCTCTAATGAACATAAGATACGACAATGAGATAAAACTTCTTGTAAATGTAGACAATGAAATTCTGAACATTGAAGTGCCCAAACTTATTTTGCAGCCGATAGTTGAAAATGCAATAAATTATGGAATTGAACCAAAAGGCGAGGGTGGAAGCATTTTTATAGACGGAAGCATAATTGGCAATTACATAGTTATTTCAATAATAGATGATGGACTTGGGATTGAAGAGGAAAAGCTTGTTGCAATTCAAACAGCCTTAGAAAATGATACAGAAACAGAATGTTATCATGGACAAGGAATAGCTCTCAAAAATGTAAACGAAAGAATAAAACTTGCTTATGGGAAGGAATTTGGAATTAAGATAGATAGCAAATTTGGCGAGTTCACAAAGGTGACAATAACATTGCCTTACAATAGATTTTAATATCACATTTTTATTTTTAAAAGGCGGGAAAGAATATGAGAAAGGTACTAATTGTCGATGATGAAAAGCTTATTCGAAAAGGTATCAGAACAATCTTAGAGAGGAATATTGCCGATTTGGGTGAAATTAAGGAAGCCTCGAATGGGAAAGAAGCTCTGGACCTTCTCTTTTTAGAAAGGTTTGATATTTTGATAATAGATATAAGACTTCCACAAATGGATGGGATATCTGTTTTAAAGAAGATTCAAAATTTGTCTCATAAACCCAAAATTATCGTAATAAGTGGATATGATGAGTTTAGTTATGCTAAAGAATGTATGCAATATGGAGCAAGAGGATATATTTTAAAACCTATAGATAAAAAAGAGATTATCGAAATTGTAGAAAAGGTTAAAAGTGAACTTCAAGAGGAAGAAAATAACTTAAGACTTATATCATTGCAAAAAATTCTGAGAGCAAAAATGTTCGAGTCAGAGATAAACAACATCATCTTTTCAGGAATGGATATAGACAGGTTCAAAGAAAGATTAAAAGATATGGAAATACTAGCAGATGAAAAAGTAATGGCTGTATATTTTCTTCTACCCGGAAATAACCCTGACCTAAACGATTTTTCGGCAGAAGAGGACAAGTTAAAGCTCAGTAAAATATTGCCGGAAGGAAGCTATGTTTCTACCATATATAACCAGAGAAAAGACATTTTGATGTTTACAAAAATGGCTTTTTGTTATGAGGATATAAAGAAAAGTTATGAGACTTTGACGGGCAGGAAAGTTTACATGGGCATTTGTGACTTACAGGAAAGTTTTGAGAATGTGAAATTACTTTATGAGAGAGCTTATAAAGCAGCATTCTACAGCTTCATTTTGAACAAAGAGATTGAATTTTGGTCACAGATTTCTTGGCGTGAAAAAGAAAAGCTTAGTCAATCTGACAGCATTGAAAAGTTGAAAGAACTTATCCTTGCTGGTAAACAAAAAGAGGCAATAAGGTTTTTAGAAAGCATTTTTGATTACCACTTTTTTAACAAATATTCGGCAGACAGCATCTTGGCACTTTCCGAAAAACTTTACACACAAATTGTAGACTGGTTTTGCCACCATGTACCCAAAAAAGTACTTGACATTCACGAATATCAAGTGCTTGCCAGCATGTTCAATTTCGCAACTATATCCGACTATGTAAACCACTTCAAAAAGTTTATTGTTGAGGCAACAGAGATGGTCAGTTCATTGAAGGGAATTTTGAATGTAAAGGATGAAATTGATGAGGCTATTAAATTTATAAATCAGAACTATCACAAGGATATAAATATGGCAATGGTGGCAAATCATGTATCGCTAAATTATTATTATTTTTCAAGCATCTTTAAAGAAAAAATAGGGATGAGTTTTTTAGACTATTTAAACAAAGTAAGGATTGAAAAAGCCAAGGAACTTCTGGCGAATACAGATTTAAAGGTTTGGGAGATAGCCGAGAAGGTGGGTTATAAAAATCCCAAACACTTTGCAAGAATATTCAAAGACATTACAGGGCTTACCCCGAATGAGTATAGAGATGCTCAAAAAAGATTGAAAGAATAGGAAGTTTATTGTAAAACAATGATAATAACATATGCATGCATCCATCTTCAAAAAAAGACTTAAAAATAGTGACTATAACTAAAAAATGATGCCTTTTTTTGTTTGTGTGATTTTGATAAATCTAAGATATGAAAATATCAAAATTTTTGAGAGGTGCGAAGGTGGATGCGTGTAAAAAATCTTGTTGCTAATATTTTGTTGTTCGCATTTTTTATTATGATTATTTTTCCAGGAGGAATAGCAAAAGCAAATTCAGTTCAAATCTTCAAGGACGTTTCCACTAATTTTGCAAAGGATGATATAACAAGATTTTATCAGCTTGAACTGATAAACGGCTATCCAGATGGAACTTTTAAACCAGCAAAAAATACTTCTGTTGCAGAATTTTGTAAAATCTTAAATAGCTACATGGGATTTGTACAGGAAGCTCCGCTTGATGTGAGCCTGAGAATTAGCCCTCTTGCATGGTACTATAGAGAACTTAAAAAAGCTCAGGCGGCAGGTTACTTGGCATTATTTGTGAAGGAAGGAAAGATCAATCCAAACAGATTTATAACAAGACAGGAAGCTTTTGCTGCTGTTGCAGCAGCTTTAAAGCTCGAAAGTCAAAAGGAGGATATTTTAAACAGCTTTTCAGATGTTCAACAAATTGATCCAAGGTACCTACCGGGTTTGGCAGCACTTGTTAGTTTTGGATTTGTCAAGGGCTATCCGGATGGGACATTAAAGCCAGAAAAGGGGATAACAAGAGCTGAGATTGTAAAGCTTCTAAGCGGTATAGGTGCATTAATAGCTACAAAACCGGGAGAATATACTTTGTCTCAAAAAGAAGGGTTTGTAATAGTAAACAGCAGCGATGTTGTGATAAAAGATGTTTCAATAAAGGGCAATATATATATAAATCAAAGTGTAGGAGAAGGCTCTGTGACTTTGAACAATGTGACCATTGATGGTGGAAAATTGTTTATATTTGGCGGTGGAGAAAATTCTGTCAAGCTTGTGAATACAAAAGTTAAAGAAATAGTTGTTGATAGTAAGCTTTTTAAAACAAATATTGAAATTGGTCAAAACAGCCAAGCTGAGAATATAATAGTGTTGTCATCAGCAAATGTTACACAGATGTCTGATGGAAGTTCAATCAAGTTTATTACATTAAAACAGAGTGGAAATCAATCTGCAGATGTTGAAATTAAAGCAAACTGTGAAACACTTTATGTTTTTTCTCCAAACATCAAGGTAAATATCAAAAATTCTAAAATAAAAAACCTGATTGCAAGCGACCTTGCCCAGAACTTTACACTTTCAGTGTCAAGTTCAAAGATTGAGAGTGTTGAGCTAAATAGCAACGGAAATTTGAATATAGATAAAGAATCAGGTATAGAAAAACTTATTGTCAAGGCTCTTGCAAAAGATGTGAAGATAAACTCAAATGGCAAGATAAATGAAGCATCTGTGTATTCAGAAGGTGTTGTGTTAAACGGAAAGACTTTGTCCAAAGGCGAAAAGGTTGACATAAACGCTGTAGAAAGCAAACAACCTTCATCCTCAACAGCTGCACAAAACACATTACCTGTTCAATTTTCAGGCAGCAGTTCTTCCACTACAGGCGGCACCAGCCAAGGTTCAACAGGTGCAGCTCCAGACCAGACAGGAAACAATAACCAGAATCAGCAGGGTGGCAATCAAATACAGCCGACATGGCAGCTTGTTTGGGAAGATGATTTTAATAGCAGTTCAATTGACACAACAAAGTGGAACTTTACAATTGGTGCTGGCGGGTATGGCAACAACGAGCTGCAGTATTATTCCTCAAGACCAGAAAATGCAAGAGTAGAAAACGGAAACCTAATAATTGAAGCAAGAAAAGAAAACTTTGAAGGCAGCCCATATACATCTGCAAAACTGACAACACAGGGCAAGTTCTCATTCACATACGGCAAGGTTGAGGTCAGAGCAAAACTTCCGGAAGGTCAGGGTGTGTGGCCGGCTATCTGGATGATGCCGGAGGATATGAACCTTTATGGTGGATGGCCTGTTTGTGGTGAGATTGATATAATGGAACTTTTAGGTCATGAACCAAACAAAGTTTATGGAACAATACATTATGGTAATCCTCACACATACCATGGTGGCAATTACACCTTGCCAAACGGACAGAAGTTTTCGGACGACTTTCATGTATTTGGTCTTGAGTGGGAACCGGGGAAAATCAAATGGTATGTAGATGGGCAGCTTTACTATGAAACAAGCGACTGGTTTTCAAGGTCTTCAAACGAGGCTTTTGATTATACTTATCCTGCTCCGTTTGACAGGGAATTCTACCTCATACTCAACGTTGCAGTTGGTGGTAACTGGCCAGGGTACCCACCAAAGGATGCAAATTACTTCCCGCAGAAAATGGTGGTTGACTGGGTAAGAGTATACAAAAAAGCAGGAGTTACTTACCCTGACAATGTAGTAAAGCCACAGGAGAGTATAACTTATCCTCAGGATGCAAGACCACCACTTAGTGATGGGAACCTTATTTATAACGGTAGTTTTGACCAAGACAGTCCAGATATTGATGGCATAGAAGGTGTTGCTAACACAGATTACTGGCAGTTTTTGCACCTGCCTGACTTTGGTGGAGATGGCACGATTGAAAATATTGGTGGATCTGTGAAGATAAATATAGCAAAACCAGGTTCACAGACATATTCTCTCCAGCTAATTCAGAGACCTATTTGTTTGATAAAAGGCAAGACATATAAGCTTACATTTAGAGCAAAGAGCGAAGGGTCAAGGACTATTGAGGTCAAGTTTTCAAGTGGCGGTGGAGATAACGGCTCTACGTGGATTGACTATGCTGTAAAGACCTTCAATTTATCTTCTGACTGGCAGGATTATTCATACATCTTCACAATGCAAAGCAGCACATATACAAAAGCAAGAATTGAATTTAATGTTGGACTAAATAACCTTCCTGTTTATATAGATGATGTGAAACTTGTTGAGTACGATGTAAATGACCCAAGCGCAGTCAAAGAACCTCTGCCAAATGGCAACCTCATTTACAATGGGACATTTGATCAGGGCGATGGTAGGTTTGCCGCATGGGAGTTTGTGAAGGAAACTGTAGCAGATGCAACGTATACCATTGGTTCAAAGCCAGAAGACAGGTATTTCAAGGCTATTGTAGCAAACGGTGGACAAAACTTTTCGGATATTAAACTTGTTCAATCTAACATAAAAGTAGGCGCTGGTGAGAATCTCTTACTTTCATTTTCAGCAAAAGCCTTTGAAAGTCTGAGACAAATAAAGGTTTATATATCTGACCAGAACTTTAATCCAATTACAGAGGTAAAAGAAGTTTCGCTTTCGCTTGACTGGAATGTGTACAAATTTAACTTAAAATCAATTGATAATTTGCCAAGCGACACAAGAGCTAAACTTGTGTTTGAAATTGGGGCAAGTAATTCAGACGTTGGAATTGACAATGTCTCACTCAAAAAGGTTCTTCCATCAAGCTTTATAGTTGTTCAAGCAGAAGACTTTGGATCAATTTCAAACGCAACAAATAACCGACAGTATGTAGCCTTTTCACAAGGTGGTGCTGCAAGCTTTAGCGTCAATATTCCAAAGAGTGGAGAGTACCTTGTATCTTATAGATTGAAAGCTGGGCAGGGTTCAAGCCTTAAGCTTATAGTAGGAAGTATAGTTTACGATGCAGAAGTTGCTCCGATTTCTACAAACTGGGTAATTGTATCAGACACAGTTTATCTTGAGTCAGGCGAAAATAGCATGCAGCTTTTAGCAGACAATGTTGATTTGGACTATGTTGAATTTTCACCAAACTTTATCAAAAACGGAGACTTTTCAAAAGATATAGAAAACTGGACAACATGGTTTGGCAATGGTGGAACTGGCGCTGCTCAAGTTTCAAGAGGACAGCTAAAAGTTTCAATAACAAACATAGGGCTTGCTTTCTGGAGCATTCAAGTAATTCAAGGACCAATGACTCTGGAAAGTGGGAAGACATACCGAATTACGTTTGATGCTAAATCAACATCTGCAAGAGATATATTCATAAAAATAGATGACTCTAATTACTATGGTCATCTTGAAAGATATGTACCACTTACAGATAAGATGAAAAACTATACATTTGACTTTGAAATGGATGCAACAAGAAGCGATATAAGGCTTGTAATTGGACTTGGGACAATGTCACCTGGTGGTGCAAATCCGCAAAATCAAGCTCATACAGTCACAATTGATAACGTTGCAATAGCCGAAGTTTCAGAAAACTGCGGATATTTTGAAAGAGAAGTATCAGAAATCTTGACAGGTGAAGCTCCATCAGAACCACAGCAGTTTGTTGGAGATAAGCTTTTACCAGATGGTAGCTTTGAAACACAAGAGGCACTTGACAACTGGCATTGGTGGTCAAGTGCAGGGAACAATGTGGCAATGTCAATTGAAAATGGAGAGCTAAAACTTAGTGTAAGTTCGATAGGATCAGACCCATGGGACCCGCAGCTTTACAGGCAAGAGATACCTCTTGTAAATGGCAAGAACTATAAGATTTCGTTCAAGGCAAGGGCAACCTATCCGCGAAAGATAAATGTTGCAATAGGAAAACCGCTGACATCTGACCCATGGTTCATAGAGTACATGCCCAAAAAGACAATAGATATTACAAGTGAGATGGCACAGTATGAAATCTACTTTGCTATGAACAATCCTACAGACCTTGGAGCAAAACTTGCGATAGAGATTGGAAATGTTGCAGGGTATTCGCAGGTGCCGTTTGACATATACTTTGATGATATCCAGATTGAGGTTGTAGATTCAATCCCGCAAGAAACTGTACCGCCTGCGCAACATACTCAAAAAGTGGGAGACCAGATTATACCAGATGGTACATTTGACACAGGTTTGGGTGAGTGGGTATACTGGAGCGGTGACCAGTGGTCAGGTGTATCAGATATGCAGGTGGCAGCAGAAAATGGTAAATTGAAGGTTCACTTGAATTCTGTGGGGTGGCAGCCATATAGTGCACAGATTGCAAGAAAGAACCTTACACTTGAAAACGGACTTACCTATGAACTTAAGTTCAAGATGAACGCATCACAAAACACAAAAATACAGGTAAACATTGGTAAAGAGCTGACATCTGACCCATGGTTTATACCATATGCACCAACAACTGTATTTGATATTGGAACTCAACAGCAAGAGTATACCCTCAGATTTAAAGTTACACAGCCAACAGATGTAACAAAGGTTGTATTTGAGTTTGGGCCAATAAATGGTCAGTATCCTCCTCTTCCACTTGATATATACCTTGATGATGTGACATTGACTGTTGTGAGTGACCAGTAAAAGAATTAAAACCAATGTCAAACTGTGATTTTGTCTGATGAGAGGGTTGCAGGGCAAGTTTTAGTCTTGCAACCCTGTATTTTAAATTAAAAAATGAAGGGGGCAAAAAAATTGCAGGCAAATCCTAAGTACTATTATGATGAAAAAACAAACTCATTTTGCATAGAAAACTATCAGCTCTCAAAACCATTTTCAAGTTTTTTGCCCGGGATTGCCGGTATATTTGGAATTCCTCTCTGGTGTTTTTATGTAAACAGGGGGCAGTGCATAGTGTCGTTTGGAACAAAGAACAAAGATGGCGCAATTTTAGAATTTTTGCCGGCAGACAGGGCATACAGGCTTGCATCAACACACGGGTTTAGAACCTTTTTAAAGCTCAACAAAAATCTTTTTTATGAGCCTTTTCAAACAGAGAATTTACTCAATTTTGCCAAGAGCAAAATGTACATTTTTGCTGACCATCTTGAGATTTGCGAAGAAAATCCAGATATTGGTATCAAGGCAGAAGTGAGGTATTACACACTTCCAAACAAGAATGTGGCTTCTCTTGTGAGGGAGATAAAAGTAACAAATATCTCACAAAGGTCTTTGGATATTGAAGCTTTAGATGGACTTGCATTGATTGTCCCATATGGAAAGAACGACTTTGCGCTAAAGAATATGAGTAGGACTTCTGAAGCATGGAATTTTGTTGAGAATTTAGACAAAAAAGCTCCATACTTTAGATTTCATTCATCAGCTGATGACACAACAGAAGTTGTTGAGATAAAAGAGGGCAATTTTTTTGTAAGTTTTGACAATACGCATGGCAGTTTTGAAAGATGTGATGTAGTAATTGACCCAAAGATTATTTTTGGAATAAGCTCAGAAATAGCAAAGCCATATGAATTTATCTTTTCAGACAGGCTTGACATATCAAATCAGGTTTTTGCAAACAAGACATGTTGTGCTTTTGCATATGCAAAGAGGACTTTAGAACCACAGCAGACTTTGATTTTACACAGTATCATAGGACATGCAAAAAGCATTGATGAACTAAACTACTTTGTTGATTCTATTTGCTCTTCTGAGTTTTTTAAAGAAGCGTTTGAAGAAAACAAAGCTGTAATCGATGCTATTGTTACAAACAATACAATTGTAACCTCAGACAAAAAATTAGATGAGTATGCCAAAATGTGCTATCTTGACAATATCTTGCGTGGCGGTGTGCCTTTTACAATTGTTCATGGTGACAAAAAGGATGTCATATATCTGTTCTCACGAAAGCATGGTGATTTAGAGAGAGATTATAACTTTTTTGAAATTCAAGACACATATTATTCCCAGGGTAATGGAAACTTCAGAGATATAAACCAGAACAGGCGAAATGATATTCTGTTTAATCCAGACATTTTTGATTTTAATGTGTGGTATTTCATGAGCCTCATTCAACTTGATAGCTATAATCCTCTGGTTGTAAAAGGTATAAAGTACAGGCTAAACAGCTTTGAACCCCTGGATAAATATGTGATAAGTGGGAAAGAAGAGCTAAAAAAATTTTTCGACAAGGATTTTTTGCCATATGAACTTATAAAGTTTTTAGAGAACCAAAATATAGAAATCAATATCTCAAAGGAAGACTTTGTAAACTGCTGTCTTGTAAATTCGGAGAAAGTAATTGAAGCAGACCCCGGTGAAGGTTATTGGATAGACCATTTTACTTACAACTTTGATTTAATCGAAAACTTCGAAAGCATATATCCAGATAAAATGAGGCAGCTACTTTTGCAAAGAAAATATTATTACTATGACAATGAGCATTATGTAAAACCAAGAAAAGAAAGAATAAAGATTATAGATGGGCAAATAAAACAGCACGGTGCATATGCGCTTGACAAGGAAAAAAAAGAGCTTATAAATTCCCGTGCTGACAAGAAAAGATATGTAAGAACTCACAATGGCCTTGGCGGAATTTACACAGGTAGCCTTATTGAAAAGCTTTTGGTGATACTTCTAAATAGAATGGCAACCTTGGACCCATTTGGTGTTGGTGTGGAGATGGAGGCATCAAAACCAGGCTGGAATGATGCATTAAATGGACTTCCAGGAATTTTTGGTTCGTCTGCATGTGAGACGTTTGAACTTTTGCGACTTGTGAGATTGTTGAAAAAGTATTTTGAGGTTTATCTTGAAGATGTCAAGGAAATTGAAGTTTTTGAAGAGCTTTACTACTTTTTTGTCAAGCTAAAAAAACTTCTATCTCAGACGCAAAATGATGAAGAAACTCTTTTCTATTGGGATGAAAGCAATAACATAAAAGAAGAGTACAGAGAAAAGACAAAATTTGGTGTAAGTGGCAATATGGCTTGCATAAACAGGGAAGAAATGCTTAAGTTTTTAGACCTGTGCAGTGAAAAACTGTCAAAGGCGAAAGAAAAAGCTTTCGATAGCGAAAAAGGCTTATTTTACACTTACTTTATAAACCAGCCGGTTGAATATGAGTATGATGCTCAAAAACAGGAAATTAAGATTAAAAAGTTTTCACAAAAGAAGGTGGCATTCTTCTTAGAGTCACAGGTAAGGGCAATGAAGGTAATTGACGATGTAGAAACAAAAAGAAAGATTTATCAAAGCGTTAAAAAAAGTGACCTTTACGACAAAGTACTCAAGATGTACAAGACAAACGAAAGCCTGGCTAATCAGCCTAATCAGCTTGGGAGGATAAAAGCCTTCACACCTGGCTGGCTTGAAAATGAATCCATATTTATGCACATGGAGTATAAATACTTGCTGGAACTTCTAAAAGGTGGACTTTACACAGAGTTTTTTGAAGACTTCAAAATGGCTTTGCCACCGTATATGGACCCAGCAGTTTATGGAAGATCAATATTCGAAAATTCGTCGTTTATTGCAAGTTCGAGCAATCCTGACAAGAGCGTTCATGGGACAGGTTTTGTTGCAAGGCTTTCTGGCACCACAACAGAGTTTTTAAATATGGAGCTGATTATGTTGTTTGGCGAAAAACCATTTGAATATAAAAATGGAGAGCTAATTTTTAAACTGTCTCCAAAACTTCCGAGCTGGATGTTTGCAGAAGAAGAAAGAGAAGTTGAGATTATGGTAAATGGCAACAGGCAAACCATAATTTTAGGTAAAAATCAGTTAGCAGCTGTTTTATTTGGCAAAACACTGGTTATTTATCACAATCCGAGCAAGACTAACACATATGACAAAGATGCAAAAGTTTCAAAGTATATTCTGCATTTTGATGATAAAGTGGTTGAGGTTGAAGGTGAAATAGTGAAGGAGCCATATTCTTATGACATCCGAAAAGGGTTGTGTAAAAAAATAGAGGTTCTTTTGTAGATTAATAAAAAGACTACACTGCCGTCTTTTTTTGAAGAAGACAGTGGTGTAGTCTTTTTGACATTTGGTGTCAGGAGAGAGATGAAAATGATTAAAAAGCTTTTGGGAAAGTGGAATGATATAAAACTTAAAAACAAACTTTTGATTGCTTTTATGATTTTAATACTTGTTCCAATGTTTTTAATATTTATTCTATCTTATACATCTCTGAAAAACTCAACATTAAGTAAATTTACCATTTACAACCAAGTCCTCTTTGAAAATGCTGCCAAAGAGGTTCAAAATTTTCTTGAAGAACTCAACAGCATAAAATATGACTTTATCATGGACGATGGTCTTATGTCAGATATTGGAAAGACTTTTGCAAGATATACAGATCCCCAAGATTCTTTTCTGTACACTAACATCTTGACAAAGATAAGCCAGTATATCTCAACAAAAGAAATTATTCAGTCAGTTCAAATTATAAACAAGAGCAAAGAAATATATTTTTTCTCAAAACTTCAGGGTGATGTGCCTTATGAGGATGATAAACAAATCAAGAAAGGCTTTTTCAATGAAATAGTAAAACAAGAGGGAAAGTATGTAAATGGAGGTTATGACAAAAGCAGAGGTGTATATGTAGTTGGATGTGAGCTTTTCTCAAGAGATAGAATTCAGCCCAATGGAGAGATGATTGTAAGCTTTAGTTTAGACTTTTTGAAAGATATAATCGGAAAGTATCATCTCACAGAGGGTGGATTTTATGTTGTGGATGGAAGTTCTAATCAGGTTATATTCAAAACGACAGACAAATTTGAAAGTATTATTGAAAAATTAATTTTAAAAGATGAGACAAAGCTTATTCCAAAGACCATTTTCTTTGAAGAAACTATACCAGATCTTAATTGGAAGATAATTTACATAGTCCCAGAAAGTTTTCTTCTGAATAACTTTTCATATACAAAACGGCTTTTGATATTAAGTTTTTCTTTTCTTGCCATTTTTGCAATTTTGTTTTTAATTTTTATTTCTGAAAATATCACAGGTCCAATAACAAAACTCATTTACCAGATGAGAAATTTAGAGCATTCAAAACTTAAAAATAACATCAAAATTGCCCGCAAGGATGAAATAGGAGATTTGCTGAATTCATTTTATCAAATGCTAAAGAAAATAGATGAGCTTGTCATAAGGGTGTACGAAGAGGAGATAGCAAGGAAAAATGCAGAGATAAATCTTTTGTACATGCAGCTAAATCCACACTTTCTGTACAACACATTAGACACCATAAATGCCTTAGCTGAGCTTGGAAGATGCAAAGACGTTTCAGTAGTTGCTGTGTCACTTGCAAAGTTTTTGAGATCAAATATGACAATAAATAAGTCAACAGTTTCTTTGGCAGATGAAATCAAGCAGATAGAACACTATCTTACAATTATGAAAATAAGATTTTCTGGAAAACTCAGCTACAGGATAGTATATAGCCAGGAAGAAGTTTTGAAGGCAGAAGTTCCTCGGCATTTACTTTTACCGCTTGTAGAAAATTCAATTGTCCATGGATTTAAAAACAAAAGTGGGGATGCAAAAATTTTGATAAGAGCAAAGAAAATAGAAAACATTTTCCAGATTGAGGTGGTCGACAATGGCTGTGGAATAGAACTTGCAAAGATTGAAAAGATAAAAAATGCCTCAAACGATGGAATTGGAATTCCAAATATCATAAATAGACTAAAACTTCTATATAAGGAAGACTTTGATTTTGAGATTAGAAGTAAGGTGGGGTTTTGGACAAAGATTATTATACAGCTTCCTTGGGATAAAGTTGTGAAGAAGGAGGAGAAGGAAAATGTGCACTCTTTTGATAGTGGAAGATGAAGAAATCTTGCTTGAAAGGCTTGTAAAAACTATAGATTGGAAAAGCATTGGGATTAATAAGGTCATCGGCAAGGCATATAGCGAAGAGGCTTTAAATGTCCTGATAACAGAAAACGTGGATATAATTCTGACAGATATCAGAATGCCAGTTATGGATGGACTTGATTTAGCAGAGTTTGTACGCAGTAGACTAAAACATCCATACGTAATACTTATGAGTGGTTATAAAGAATTTGAGTATGCCCACAGAGCAATTAAACTTGGTGTTGTGGATTATATCTTAAAACCATTTACCAAGGAAGAGGTTTTAGAAACTGTAAAAAAAGCGGTTGAAAAAGTAGCAGCTGAACAAAGTAGGCAGAAACGTTTAGATTCCTGTGAGAACAAAAACATAATTGATATGGTCTTTGATTTTATTTTTGCAAATTGTTCAAAACAAATAAGCCTGAATGATGTAGCAGAGTATGTCCATCTTCACCCAGTGTATCTTAGCAGGCTTTTGAAAAACAAAACTGGAAAAACTTTTAAAGAGATACTCACTGAAGTGAGGCTTAAAAAAGCAGAAAAGCTTTTGAAAACATCCAGCTTAAAACATTACGAGATTGCTGAGGCAGTTGGATTTTCTGATGCCCAGTATTTCAGTCAGGTGTTCAAAAAGGTATATGGGATGACTCCCATTGAATGGAAGAAAAAAGCCTATGCGCAAGACTCAAAGTTAAAAATTTAAACAAAAAAGTTGTGTTTGTCTATATAAACTATTGGGCATTTAATACTAAAATTAAAAGCAAAGAACAAAAAATTAAGGGAGGTAGTTTTATAATGAAAAAGTGCTTAAAAGTTGTGGCTTTAGCTATTTTAGTGGTCTTTTCAATTTCAGTTGTTTTAGTTGGTCAAATGGGTGAAAAAAAGGTACAAGGTGCAACAAATGAGCTTACATTCTGGAGCTGGGTTTCTGACTCTGACACAATAAAACAGGTGTATGAGCAGGCTATCAAAGAGTTTAATTCTACTAACAAGTACGGTGTGAAAATCAAGGCTGTTTACACTCCAGGTGAGCAGTACAAAACAAAACTTCAAACAGCCATGGCAGCAAACAATCCACCAGATATTCTCAACATGTGGGCAGCTGGCAAAATGAAACCTTATGTTGATGCAAACAGGCTTTATCCTATTAGCGATATTATGAACAAAGATTCACAATGGAAAAGTAGATATGTAGATGGAGTGTTTGACCTCACAACATTTAACGGTAAAATCTATGGTATTCCACAGATAAGAGTTGCAACAGTTATATACTACAACAAACAAATCTTCCAAAAATACAAACTCACACCACCAAAGACATGGTCAGAACTTGTAAACGTTATAAAGGTTTTAACAAAAAATAATATAATTCCGTTTGCGCTTGATGCACGAGACCCGTGGATTTTGGCAATGTATGCAGAGTATATTGCAAACAGAATAGACCCTGATGCTTACAGGAAGGTCCAAAAAGATCCAAACGCATGGACAGACAAAGCGTTTATTGAGACAGGCAAGAAGATACAGGAGCTTGTCAAACTTGGTGCTTTCCCGAAAGGTGCAACAAGCCTTGATTATGTTGCAGCAAGAAATCTTTTTGACCAGGGAAAAGCTGCAATGTATGTAATGGGAATATGGGATGTTGGTTATCTGTCAACTCAATCACCAGTCAAGAAATATGTAGGTGCATTCAAATGGCCAGCAATAGAAGGTGGAAAAGGCAATATTAATAACTTCCTTGCAGGAATTGAACAGGTCATTGCAGTAAGTTCAAACTGCAAGAACAAGCAGGCGGCAGCAGCATGGCTAAAACTTTTATCTGAACAGAGATATGCAAAGGACCTGTTGGCCGAAAAAGCTGGGTATTTCCCGACGGTAAAAGTTAATCCTGACCCAAAGAAAGTGACAGGTCTGTATCTTGAGGTTTTGAATTTATTAAAGGACCAGAACACAAAAGATTCATTCACATACTATGATGTCATGTTTGGACCAATAATTGGCGATGGATTTAACAACACAATCCAGTCAATCTATCTGGGGAAAGATCCTGTTGAAGCATTCAAAAAACTTGCAGAGATTGCTAAAAAAGAGATGAAAAAATAAAAAATTATGAGCCGAAGAGTAGTATGTGCTCTTCGGCTCAATCTAAATATAGCAAAATAAGACAAAAAGACTAAATAGAAAAAAGAAGAGGTGAAAAAATTGGAAAGAGCATTTGGGAATAAACTTGCTATTGCTATATTCATTGCACCAGCACTAATACTTTTTACACTGGTTATTCCTCTTCCTATTTTGCATTCATTTTATATGAGCCTTTTTAAATGGGATATGCTATCTACAATGACTTATGTGGGCTTTGAGAATTATAAAGAGCTGTTTTCTGATGGAATATTTTTATTTTCAATCTGGCATACAATTGAAATAACAGTACTTTCATTAATTTTTCAGGTCATCTTAGGACTTTTCCTGGCCCTGTGCATAGTTAACATAACAAAAGGAAGAAAATACTTTCAGAACGCTTTTTTTATACCTAATATCTTATCAAGCGCTGTAATAGGAATATTGTGGTTTTTTGTATATAACTATGACTTTGGGCTTATAAATTCAATTTTAAAGAGCATTGGGCTTGATTCTTTGCAGCAGGAGTGGCTTTCACAAAAATATGTTATCCTTGCACTGTCCATCACAACATGCTGGCAGTGGGTAGGATATCATATGATTTTGTATATTGCAGCTATTTCAGGAATATCACAAGATATTATTGAAGCAGCTATTGTTGATGGTGCGCAAGGGCTGAAAATGGTCACTAAGATAATAATTCCTCAAATTCGTCCTGTCTTGAGGGTTTCAATAGTTTTGATTATCACAGGTTCACTGAAGTACTTTGACATGGCATGGATAATGACTGAAGGCGGTCCAGATTTTGCTTCTGAGACAATCGCTACATATATCTACAGAACAGCATTTAACAAACTTCAGTATGGTCTTGGCAGTGCAGCGTCAACCTTTCTGTTTGCTGTGAGCATTTTAATTACTGTTCTTATAAATAAACTTGCTGCTAAAAGAGAAGAGGTGTACTAAATTTTGTGAGGTGGTATGAAAATGTTTGCAAAATACATTAAACTTTCTCCTGTGGCAAAAGCAATAATATTCGCATTTTTGACCTTTTATTCAATATTGACATTATTTCCATTAATATGGCTTGTATACAACTCGGTAAAGACCAACAATGATTTTCTGGCAAATCCGTTTGGTTTGCCACAAATAAGTAACCTTCAACTTAAGAATTATTATGATGCGTGGGTAACCATGGGAATACAACGCTTTACAATAAACAGTCTCATAATCTCTTCTGTGAGTGTAATTTTTTCACTTATTATAAGCTCAATGGCAGCATATGCAATTGAAAGGATGATATGGCGATCAAGTCAAAAAGTTTTGAACTATTTTTTGTCGGGAATTATGGTCCCAATCCAAATAATATTAATTCCGCTTTTTATAAACTTTAAAAAGCTAAACCTTTTGGACTCACGCATAGGACTTTTGATTCCAACAGTTGCATTTGCTCTCCCAACTTTGATTTTTATTTTAACTGGATTTTACAAAACAATCCCACGCGAATTAGAAGAAGCAGCATTGATTGACGGCTGTTCTGTCTACAAGATATTTTATAAGATAATTCTTCCGCTAACAATGCCTGCTTTTGTGACAATTGCAGTCTTCAATTTCCTCGGTGCATGGAACGACCTTTTGATACCCCTGGTTTTGATACAAACACCAGAAAAAATGACACTGCCTGTTGGACTTTTGAATTTTAGGGGAATGTACGGAGCTGAGCTTACCAAAATGTTTGCTGCAGTTGTGATCTCAGCAATACCAAGCATAATAATTTACTTTGTTTTGCAAGACAAACTTTTAAAAGGTATGATAGCCGGTGCTTTGAAGGGGTAAAGGGTCAAAAATTTAAGATTTTGAGATAAAATTTAGAGACCTTTAATCTAAAATCTAATGCCTTTTTTCTTTTTTGTTTCTGACTATAATTATAAATACACAAAACAAAAAACGTTAGGGGGAGATGTTTTATGAAGTATTCCAAACGAATTATTAATATTTTACTAATTTTAGTGTTCATTCTTACAATGGTCTGGCCAATGGGAAGCTATGTATTTGCTGGAACAATAACAGTCGGTGCAGGAAGTTATACTGACACTCTGCCAAGCGGACAAGTTGGACCTCCTTCAACAGTATATAAGACTTCCAATTTAACAGGTGGTATACCTACAAATAGCTGGGAAAGCTCAATCCTTTGGAGTCAATATTCAGAGGCAATGTATCCTCATCCGCTATCTGTAAAATTTACAGCAAATGGACTGGAAGTAGGAAGACCACAAAAAAGTGGAGAAGGTACAAGTGCATACACCGGAAGATTTGTTTTGTGGCAGCATAGAGTTGATATGACAATAAAAAATTCTAATTATAGTAGTTACACAGATGCACGTGCGGATAAGATAACGGATTGGTCATTTGATGGAGTTTTGACAAGCGGTTCTTCAACTGTTTTAAAAGCAACCATAACTAAAGGTAGCCCCTATATCTATTTTGATTTTCCGACAGGAAAGCCTCAAATAGTATTTCCTGCTGTTCCAACAGTGTTCTATGGCAACAGCAGTAGTCAGTATTTAGGTATAACTATAAACGGGGTAAGTTATGGATTATTTGCACCGGCAGGGGCAACTTGGAGTGGTATTGGCACAACAACTTTGACGTGTAATTTGCCAAGCGGTAAAACATATTTTTCAATTGCAGTTCTGCCCGACAATACAACTTCTACTTTAAATTATTTTAAGGACAGAGCTTATGCGTTTATTACAAACACTCAAGTTTCTTGGTCATATAATCCAAATACAAGCGAAGTTACAACAACATTTACGATTACAACCACAGCAAAAGAAGGTTCAAATTTAGACACAATAATTTGCCTCTATCCTCATCAGTGGCGAAATAATTCATTATCATATTTGCCATATACCTATAATACGGTTAGAGGTCTGATGAAGACAATTCTTGGGCGAAGTTTCACGACTAAATACAAATATTATGGTATATTACCTACTATGCCCCTAAATGGTTCTGATTTATCTACCCTGAATTCTTTGCTTAACAGTGAGTCAACAACTATATCATCGTCAGACACCTATTGGAACGGAAAAGAGCAAAATAGAGTTTCATCTATTGTCCAGCTTGCTAAGATGAACAACAACACAACTGTTATGAATAGTGCTATATCTGCATTGAAAAACAATCTACAGGATTGGTTTACTTATAGTGGCACATCAGATTCCAAGTATTTCTATTATAATTCAACATGGGGAACATTGATTGGCTATCCACCGAGCTATGGTACAAATGATCAAATAAATGATCATCATTTCCATTATGGTTATTTTATAAATGCCGCGGCACAAATAGCTTTAGTGGACAAAAATTGGGCATCTCAAAATCAATGGGGTGGCATGGTAAACCTGCTTATAAAAGACATTGCAAATTGGGAAAGAACAGATACGAGATTTCCGTTCTTAAGATATTTTGATCCATATGAAGGACATTCATGGGCAAGTGGTCATGCGAACTTTGTAGATGGAAACAATCAGGAGTCATTTTCTGAAGCAATGAATGCATGGCAGGCAATAATCATATGGGGAACAGTAACTGGTCAAACAGCAATTCGTGATTTAGGAATATACTTGTACACTACCGAGGCAGAGGCTATGTACAATTATGTATTTGATCTATATAATGACGTGATAGACCACAGTGGAGTATATAACTGGCATTACGCTTCACTCATCTGGGGCGGAAAATACTGTGCTGAGATTTGGTGGGATGCAGGCTCAGTTGCAAACTTTGCAGCACAGAGCAGAGGTATTGAGCTTTTGCCAATAACAGGCGGTTCGTTCTATCTTGCAAAAGATAAAACATATGTGCAGAATTATTACAATGAAATGCTGACTCAAGCTGGGACAAGTGAACCATCTTCATGGCGGGATATTTGGTATATGTATTTGGCTTTAGCAAATCCATCGTTAGCACTTTCTAAGTGGAATACTTCAATACAAAATGAGACAGGTCAATCAAAGTCTTTCACATATGTATGGCTAAATGCTCTTAACACATTAGGAACACCAGATTTTGGTGTTACTGCAAATTATCCATTGTATCAAGTATTTAATAAGAGTGGTGCAAAAACTTATGTAGTATATAATCCAACTGATTCCCAGCTTACAGTGACATTTTCGGACGGCAAAGTTGTGAACGCTGCAGCTAATAGTTTAGTTGTAGATAATGGTTCTTCGAGCTCTGCAACAAACATTGCGCTGAACAAGCCAGCAACAGCTTCATCGATAGAAAACTCCAATTATCCGGCATCATATGCATTTGATGGTAACTTATCAACTCGTTGGTCATCGGCATTCTCAGATCCACAATGGATTGCAGTCGACTTAGGTGCAATATACAGTGTAAATAAAGTTATACTTTACTGGGAAACAGCTTATGGTAAGTCGTTCCAAATTCAAGTTTCAACTGATAATACCAACTGGACAACAGTTTATTCTACAACAAATGGTACTGGTGGTGTAAATGAAATTACCTTCAGTCCTGTAAACGCACGCTATGTAAGAATGTATGGTACTGAACGTGGCACACAATGGGGATATTCTTTGTGGGAATTTGAAGTGTATGGAACGCCGAGCGGAAGTGCTTCATACTTGCCACAAACTACATGGTATTTATTCAATCAGCAAACAAGTGGAGTTACACCAAGTGGAGAGAATTTACAGACATCAAACAGTTCTGTTACAGGATGGCAGCCAACTACTACTATATCAACAACTACAAAGCATTGGTACTCACCTGTAATCAATGGCACATACAAGGCAGGAACATGGCAGTTTATATTGTGGACAAACAGTCCAGGTTCTTCTTCTCAAGTTAAAGTAGAAATTTATAAAGTAAACAGCGATGGAAGTGGAGCAACACTTATTGGTTCGCAAACGATAGATGTAAATACTACTGGTACAGGTAATCATCAATCTGTTTTCAATATTTCTAATTCTTCAGATGTTAGTTTTAACAGTCAAAGAATAAGAGTTTCAATTACAAAAGTTTCGGGTGTTGACTGCACAATAGCTTATAATACTAACGATTTTCCAACAAGGTTGATTACACCAGGTCAGTGATTGACATAAAAATTTCATATATTTATGTAGTGAAATAAAGAGTTGTCTAAAAACAAAATGTTAAAAGTAAAATAAAATAAATTAAAAACTATATATTGCAAGAGAAGGGGCTATCCAACTATCTTTTTGGATAGCCCCTTATTAATTTAACATTTATATGAGGATATACATAAAGCATTATAATTTAATGAAAAATCCCATCAAAATATAGAAAAATGGTAAAAAAAGAATGACGATAATCAAAAAAAGTTTAATTTTTTAGGTATTTTTTTAAGATTTTTAGGGTTTACATTTTCTAATTGTGAATTTATAATAAACTCACCTTTTGATAAAGTGATTAAATAAAAAGATTTTAATAAACCGTTGTGTAATATGCATTAAGATAGGAAGTAAATAAAATAACGGTAAAAAAATAAACAAAAATTTTTGTAACATTATTTAAGTGAAGGGAAGGTGAAAGGAGGTAGCAATGTGACAGACTTGTATATAACCATTTTATTTGTCTCGATAATTATAGCATTTGGGATTGAAATTTTACAAAGTAAAACCTTTCATAAAAGTTGTGTAACAGGAGACAAAAATTTATTTCTGCCCATAGGGATGACTTTTTTAGGAATTCATTTGCTTATAACATTTCCGGGCATGATTTCGATAAAGATCTGGATGATGCTAAATCTTATTGTATTGTGGATCTTGTCATATTACAAAGAAACTATAAAAAAAGAAATATTATTCAAGAATATTTCTAAACTTTTAAAATCTCAAAGAAGAAAAATATTTTTTATAAGTAGCATATTGTGTTACATAATTGTCTGTCTTCTTTTAAATTATTACATAGCTTACAAGTTCATATATTCATCTGTAGTTTCAAAATTAACAATAACATTCACTATTTCCTTTCTTATACTAACAGAAGCTAAAAATATAGCTTGTTTTATTACAATTTTAAAATTTTATTGCATATCTTTGGTAACGATTTGGGGAGAAAATTTAGTGAAATATGAGGGATGGCTTATTGGAGCAACAAGAGATTATTACATATTAAAAGAAAAATTTTCGGGGAAATTAATAACAGTAAAAAAAGATATAGTTAATCAAATAGTGATAATGGGAAAAGTTTTTGAAAGATAATGTTCAAATATAGGGGATAACATAAAAGGTTTAAAATCTTTATGAATAAAAATTTCAAATAACCAGTTGACAGAGTTCAATTCTGATTATATAATATAATTATCAGATAATATTTATAAGATATCTGACAACTAAATTTTAAAGTCTATAAATAGACGAACAAATAAATAAACAAAAAACACCTAAATTAGTTAATATTAGCATCTTAATTAAGACAAAGAATGTCTGAAACGCTTCAAAAAGAGCGTTTCATAAAAGTAGTTCTAATGAAGGGAGGTTTACAAAATGAGGTTTAAAAAGTTTTTAAAAGTTTTGATAGCTGTTTTAATGTGCTTTGTGCTTGGGAATCCGTTTTATGCGCAAGCTGCAATAACCCTCACATCCAATGCTAGTGGAACTTATGATGGCTATTACTATGAATTGTGGAAGGATTCTGGAAATACAACAATGACAGTTGACACAGGAGGAAGATTTAGCTGTCAATGGAGTAACATTAACAATGCACTTTTCAGAACAGGTAAAAAATTCAGTACAGCATGGAACCAGCTCGGAACAGTGAAAATCACCTACTCTGCTACCTACAATCCAAATGGTAATTCATATCTATGTATCTATGGATGGTCAAGAAATCCACTGGTTGAATTTTACATTGTCGAAAGCTGGGGCACATGGCGGCCGCCCGGGGCAACATCATTGGGTACTGTAACGATTGATGGAGGAACATACGATATTTACAAGACAACTCGTGTAAATCAACCATCTATAGAAGGGACAACTACATTTGATCAGTATTGGAGTGTTAGAACATCAAAAAGAACAAGTGGAACTGTCACTGTGACTGATCATTTTAAAGCATGGGCTGCGAAGGGTCTGAACTTGGGTACAATTGACCAGATTACACTCTGTGTAGAAGGTTACCAGAGCAGTGGTTCAGCTAATATAACACAAAATACTTTCTCTATAACAAATGATTCAACTGGTGGTGGCTCTACTACACCAACAACTACGAAGGTTGAATGCGAAAATATGTCACTGAGCGGTCAGTATGCTTCAAAGATTTCTTCGCCATTCTCAGGAGTAGCATTATATGCAAACAATGATAAAGCTTACTATACTCAATACTTTGCTAATTCAACACATACTTTTTCACTCCGCGGTTGTTCAAGTAATTCCAACAGGGCAGCGGTTGACTTGCGAATTGGTGGTACAAAGGTTGGAACGTTCTACTTTACAGGGACAACACCTACGGTGCAGACGTTGAGCAATATTTCACATCCAACGGGTAATCAAACAATTGAACTAGTAGTAACATCGGATAATGGTACATGGGATGTATACCTTGATTATTTGGAGATTAAGTAACTTCAAAATATACTGAGGAGCTGTCTTAAGTGGGCAGCTCCTTGTTTATATATTTATTATATACAAAATAAGGTAGAATAGTAAAAAATCCTACACGCAGATATACACAAAAATTACCCTGTAAGGTTATATATCGATAGTGAAACATATTATTATAAATACGGAAATAGCCAGATTATTCAATGAATAATATAAAATTGCATTGTAATTGATAATGCGATGAGTTCTTAGGATTAAAAATGATACGATAAAATAAAACCAAAAGAAATTTCATCTAATCTGCGGTAAAAAGCTTTATCGTTTATAATGTTTAAACCCAAATTAGCATATTGAAAAAACACTAAATAAATGAATTCAAAGAATTTAGGAAAGGAAGGATAAATGGGATGAAAAACGAAAAGATTTATGCATATTTTATTATAATGTTTGGCTTTACTTCACTATTTTATATGGGATTAATTATTTTCGGTTACATTAGAGAAATTTTGAATAAAATTCACATTAAAAGAGTTAAAGGCTATGTTAAACGATATCTTATGCCGCAAAACAAAATTGAAAAAATATTTACAATTATTATTGTAACTTTTTTAGTGTTCTTTTATATTTCTATTCTAATTTTTCTTTTTATAAAGTATAAGTTTTTAGGCATTTTATTGTTTGTGTTAATATTAGTCTTAATTTTGACTTTTGTACTTTTATTATTGATATTTCTTGTAAAACAAATAAAGTTTGAAGATTATTTATACAAAGGAATAAAAAACTCGAATTGTACTATTTGGGTTATTACTAATATACTGTTAATTTAAATTTTTGTTATGATTTACTTTTCATCCATTCTTGATACAAATGGCTTACTTTTATTTCTCGAAGATGAACGATTAAGGATTTGGGTAATATTAAGCCTTTTTTAATACTTTTCTTGGCAATTTATAACCATTTATATTATATTTATCTTTGGATAGGATATCCTGAATACCTTCTTCAATATTATAGTAAAGGAATCAATATTAACAATTCGTTCATAGTTAGAACTAAAATTTTTTTAAGCGTACTAGTGTGGAATACGTATTATTTAATATTCGAATTTTTAACATTACTTCCGTTAACTAATACAAACAATATTGGAATAAGATTAAATCAAATTATTAATGTTGTGGTATTTGTTGCAAATAAGATTGCAGGAATTGATGGAATGATAGAGTTATCAGATATTTCAGAGTCTGGTCAGAAAATACTTAATTTGTTTGTTTTGTGGGGCAAAATAATATACTTTGTTGTTATCGGTCTGTTTATTCTAAGTTTGATCAAAGAAAAATCGTTGAAAAACAGTAGGTAAAATAATTGTTGTGTATGTACTTTGCAAGTTAATCTTAACATAGATAACCAATAATAGTAATGATGGGCTTCCAATTATAAGGAGGAGCCCTCTTTTTTTATGCTTTTTTGTATCCAATAAATAACAGTAATTTTACAAACCTTTTTGCATTTTTACCTACTTTAAAACAAATCAACAAGTGCTTATCATTTAAATTGTCAAATAAAAATAAACCAATTTGAAGGAGGATTGCTGATGAGTAGGTTATTTTATTTGAAAAACTGGCGCCTTGTAGCAATTGTGACAGCATTGATTTTCTTGGCTGGAATTGTTTTAGGGGTCACTTTAATTTCTTCAAAACCAGCAAAAGCAGTTGCTTCTCAGACAGTTTCCATCAGGGTTGGTATTTGGCCGCTTGACAACGATGAAGCAGGGAAAAAGGCATGGGAAAAATATGCTGCAAACTTCAAAAAGAAATATCCTAATATCAAGTTAATACCAGATCCATATTCGTACTCGCCTGAAACATTCCTTCCAAAAGCAGAAAGTGGAGACCTCCCAAACATATTCTACACATGGTTTACAGAACCACGAAAGATAATACCAGCAGGCTATGCAGCAGATATTACAACTTATGCTAAAAAATATGGGTATGACAAAGCAATAAATCCAGACGTTCTAAAACTTTTGACTTATAATGGGAAAATTTATGGTATTCCACGTGATGGTTATGCATTAGGGCTTTACCTCAACATGAACCTTTTCAAAAAGGCAGGTTTAGTTGACAAAAATGGACTTCCGAAATATCCAAAAACTTGGGATGAGCTTGCAAAGACAGCACAAATCATAAAACAAAAAACAGGCAAAGCAGGATTTTTCATGCCCAGCAAAGATAACGTTGGTGGCTGGCACTTCACAGCGATAGCTTGGTGTTTTGGAGCAGAATTTGAGAAAAAGGTTGGTAATAAGTGGGTTCAAGGACTTGACAGTCCAGGGTCAGTTGCTGCACTTCAATTCATAAAGGATTTGAAATGGAAATACAACGTACTTCTTCCAAATACATTGCTCAGCTGGGGCGATTGGATAAAGTTCTATGGAACAGATCAAGTAGGTATGGTCTTAGCAGCGCCAGATGTTATTAACTTACCTGTTCAGGATTACAAAATGAGTAAAGATGCAATAGCCATTGTTCCAATTCCAAAAGGTCCAAAAGGCCAGTACACGTTGATGGGTGGAACAGCGATAATGTTCTCATCAAACAGCACACCTGCGCAGATTGATGCATGCTTTAAGCTTCTTGAAGTGATAGGTATGTCACCAAAGGTTGACAAAGAAACACTCAATGCTATTGAGATAAGCCTTAAGGAAAAAGCAGCTCAGGGTTTACCAGTTGGGCCAAGAGCACTTCCGGTTTGGATAAATCCAGAAAGAGTGAAAGCTGAGGATGAAATATACAAGAAATATACGAATGTAAACATGGCACTTTTCAAACCATATTATGATGAGGCATTTAAACATTTGAAACCAGAAGAACCTTACTATTGCCAGGACCTTTATAGAATATTAGATGGTTGTATCCAACAGGTTTTGACAAACAAGAATGCTGATCCTAAGAAAATATTACAAGCAGCAGGAAAAGAATTCCAAACTAAGTTCTTGGATAAGGTTAAAGAATAGATAAAAACTATCAAAAACAGGGGAGGAAGTTTAAAAACTTCCTCCCAAAATTGAATTTTATTTCAAAATTCTTGTAAAAATTTTGGAAGGTGGGATTAAATTGTGAATAAAAAGAATGTGATGAAATTAACAAATAGTCTTTCTGAAAATATATCAGGCTGGCTCATTTTATTGCCAAGCATAATTCTCTTTACTTTCTATATTTGGGAGCCAATGATTTATAGTTTAATTCTATCACTGAATGAAACAAAAGGTTTTAGGATAGAAAGATTTGTCGGGCTGCAAAACTACATTGATGTATTAAAAGATAGTGTATTTCATCAAGCGTTAATAAATACATTTTTCTACGTTATTTGGTCGCTGATTATAGGTTTTTTGGTACCAATAGTTGTAGCACTCATAATTAATGAAATGGTTCATCTCAACTCATTTTTTAGATTTTCAATATACTTTCCCAATATGGTCCCAGGAGTTGCTGCACTTGTTCTGTGGGGATTTTTGTTTGACCCAAGCGAAGGCGGACTTTTGAATGCAATAAGAATAAAACTTGGTCTTTATCCTTCTGACTGGTTGCAAAATCCCAAACTTACAATTCCTCTTTTAATATTCATCATGACATGGAAAGCGGCAGGCTCAACAGCCCTGATTTATATTGCACGGCTTCAGGGAATAAATCAGGAGTTGTATGAAGCAGCATGTATTGACGGTGCAGGCATATTCAGAAGGATTATTCATATCACATTGCCAGAGCTGTATTCAACAGCAAGAATGCTTTTAATAATGCAGATAATATTTGTTTTCCAGGTATTGTACGAGCCACTTGTTTTAACCGGTGGTGGACCAAACAATGCGTCACTTTCGTTGATGCTTCTTGCTTACAACTATGCATTTGTTGATTTTGTTGCTGGAAAATCTGCGACTGTAAGTGTACTTGTTACATTAATTTTAATGTGCCTTACATTCATATATATGAGAGTAACCAAAGAAAATAATAACGTTTAAAGATTTGACAAGGGGGCTATGAACTTGAATAAACTGGATTCAAAAACAACTGGAATTATAAATTTTCTTGATCTCCGAAAACCAGCAGTTAAGGCATTTTACTATATACTTTTATTTATTAGCTGTTGCATTGCTTTTGTATGTTTAGCACCACCATTGTGGGTGTTTTTATCAAGTCTTAAAAATATTAAAGAATTTGCTCAGGTACCACCTACTATTATTCCACATACGTTTGAGCCACAAAAGATAATAACTACATGGAAAACCCTCAATTTTACAAAATATTATATAAACTCTTTTATTATGGTTGCTGGAAGTGTTGTATGTGCAATAGTTTTCAACGGTTTGGCGGGGTATGTTATATCCATAATAAAACCGCGTGGTTATAGATTTGTATTTAATCTTATTTTGTGGAGCTTGATGATTCCAGCGACTATTAATCTTGTGCCTATTTTTAAAAACATTGTTGCGTTAAAACTTAATAATTCATACATTCCGCTATGGCTTAGCTATGGTGCAAATGCTTTTTATGTGCTGCTATTTAAAAATT
This sequence comes from Caldicellulosiruptor kronotskyensis 2002, assembly GCF_000166775.1. Classification (NCBI taxonomy): domain Bacteria; kingdom Bacillati; phylum Bacillota; order Caldicellulosiruptorales; family Caldicellulosiruptoraceae; genus Caldicellulosiruptor; species Caldicellulosiruptor kronotskyensis. The sequence goes on from NC_014720.1 coordinate 121,375, forward strand.
TCTTTGATGAGATTCCAAGAGAGATCATTGAAGCTGCTAAGATTGATGGGTGCCCTAACTTGAGGCTTTTTTACAAGATTGTTATGCCACTTAGCGTTCCAATAATAATGGTAGTGACAATTTTTTCTATAAATGCTTCATGGTCTGATTTTCTTCTACCATATATCGTTCTTAAAAACCGTGAAAGTTATACAGTTATGATAAAAATATATGAGATGTCTTTTGGTAACACATGGATGTCTGCTGATATGAAAATGTTAGCAGTGCTTTATGCAATATTGCCACCTGTGGTATTAGTAATATTCTTTCAGAAATATCTCACCCAAGGTGTTGTGATTGGAAGTTTGAAGTAAAAAATTTTTGCAGAACTTTATGGACAAAATAGGAAAAGATGAGGTGTTGGTAGAATGATAAACAAAAAGGGTAGCAGATATGTAAAAGTAGATCCATGGCGTATAATAGAAGAAAATTTTGACAAATCAAACATGAGAATTTTAGAATCTCTGTTTACTGTGAGCAACGGTTATATTGGCACAAGAGGCTACTTTGATGAGCTTTACACAGGGGATACTCACATCGGCACTTACGTTGCTGGTGTGTTTGAAGAAGTATATGAAAAACCTTCGTACAAAGGAGTGCCAAATAGAACCCAATTTGTTGTCAACAATGCAAACTGGCTGTACACAAGAATTATTGCAGATGGTGAGGAGCTTGACCTGAACCATTCTAATTTTTCGGAGTACAAAAGAGTCCTTGATCTTAAAAGAGGTATTTTAACAAGAGAATTTATTTGGCACACCAAAAAAGGTTCAAGTTTTAAGCTCAAGTTTGAAAGGTTTATTAGCATGACTAAAAGCAATGTATGCTGTCATAAGATGGAAATAACATCATTGGATAAAAGCGGTAAGATAAAAATCATCACTGGGGTTGATTTTTCTCACAAGCACAGGATATATGACACAAACTACTGGGAGGGCTTATTTAAATCAAATGAAAATGATTACATCTCTATTGGATGTAAAACAATAAAGACCAACAAAATAAGCATTGCAAACTTCAAAATAGAGGTAAGCAAGGCATGTGCTCAAGGAATTGTTGAAGGAGAGAAGAAAATAGCAAAAGAGATGGTTTTTGATATAGAAGAAAATGAAAACATAGAGATTAAAAAGGTTGTTGTTATAAATTCGTTTGATAGATTAAATGAAAATTTGCAGAGCGAAAATGGAAAGCTTTGTCAGTATATATTTGGTCAATATAGCTATTCAATACTGAAACAAGAGCATGAAAGATTCTGGGAGAGGATGTGGGAAGAAGTTGATATTGAAATAGGACAAGATAGCGAAAATCAGCAGGGTATAAGATTCTGTATATTCCAAATGCTTCAAGCATACTCAGGCATGCAAGATGTTGTTACTGGGATTGGTGCGAAGGGCTTGAGCGGTGAAGTGTATAATGGTAATTCGTTCTGGGACAGTGAGGTTTATTGTCTCCCGTTTTACCTATTTACAAACATTGATGCAGCAAAAAAGTTATTAGAGTTTAGATACTTTACCCTGCCCCAGGCACAACAAAGAGCTAAAGAGCTTGATTTGAAAGGAGCATTTTATCCAATCGCCACAATTGATGGCACAGAGTCATGTACGCTGTGGCAGCATGCGAATTTGCAGCTTCAGGTAAGTACAGCCGTTGCATATGGACTTTATCACTATTATATTGTCACAAAAGATGAAAAGTTTTTGTTTGAAAAAGGGACAGAGATATTAATTGAGGTTTGCAGGATGCTGGAGAGTAGGTGCCAACTTGGGCAAAAAGATGGCAAGTATGGCTTTTTTGGCGTGATGGGACCTGATGAGTTTCACATGATGGTAAACAACGATTTTTACACAAATTACATGGCAAAAAAGACTTTTGAGTTTACAATAGAGGTCTTGAAGCTGCTAAAGGCCAAAGATGAAAAATTATATAATGAAATAACCAGAAAAACAAAACTTGAAAGAAATGAAGTTGAAAGATGGGCTGATATTGCAAAAAATATGAATATAATTCAAGACCCTCAGAGCAAGGTGTTTGAACAGCATGAAGGCTATTTTAACCTGCCTCATATTGAACTTTCAACAATTCCCGAAGACCAAATTCCAATATACAAAAATTGGGCCTATGACAGGATATTCAGGTATGACATGATAAAACAGCCTGCAGTTTTGCTTTGCATGCTTTTGTACAGCAGCGACTTTACCTTTGAAGAGAAAAAGGCAAATTATGACTATTATGATTTGAGGTGTATTCATGAATCGTCACTGTCTCCTTCAATTCATTCTATTCTGGCATGTGAACTTGGCTATTATGACAAGGCTTATGAGTACTTTAAGTATGCCACACGTTTGGACCTTGACAACTACAACAGGAATACTGACGAAGGACTTCATATAACTTCGCTGGCTGCAGCATGGCTGAACATCGTCTACGGTTTTGGTGGTATGAGGTCTGATACAGTGCCCATAAAGCTTGCTCCAATCATTCCAGAAAATTGGAGTTATTATTCTTTCAGAATTAAATATAATGGGGCGGTATTAAAGATAGTTGTAGACCCACAGAATGTTACTATCAAAAAGCTCAAAGGTGCAGATGTTGAGCTGATGGTTTATGATAAAACCTACACCATAACAGAAGATGAGATTAAAATCCCTCTTCAACAAAGGAGGTAAATTTGATTTTGAGCTGGAGAATTTCAAAAGAAGGGTTTGACCCCTCTTCAATAGAATTGGATGGTAGCAGATTTCTAATTGCAAATGGATACATGGGGTACAGAGGAACCTTAGAAGAGTTTGGAAAGAATGAGCTTGTTGCGTGCACTGTTGCAGGTGTTTACGACAGGTATGATGATAAATGGCGAGAGTTAGTAAACGTGCCAAATGGACTTTTTGTAAAAGTGAATTATAACAATACCCTTCTTTCTCCAATGACTTTCCAAGATTGTGCTCACACTTATGGTCTTGATTTGAAAGATGCGTATTATTTCAGAAACACGAAGTTTTTTGTTGATAAAGAGAAGTGGATAAAAATAAAAACAAAAAGATTTGCAAGTAGCACAGATTACCATCTTTTGTGCTTAGAATATTCTATCACTGCAAATTTTGATTGTGAGATAGAAATAGAAACAGGAATTGATTGTGATATATGGGAGATAAACGGACCGCATTTTAAAGGGATGTCTTTCCAAAAATTAGATGGAATTTATGTGACCCGTCTAACAACCAATGAAGGTAAAAACTTCGCAGTGGCTGAAACAGCTGATCATTTAGATAATTTCATTGATAAGGAATACTTACGCTTATATGCAAGAAAAAGCAAAGTGAAATTGGCAAGTGATAAAGAGTTTAAGTTCTACAAATACATGTGTGTTACTCATTCAATTGAATTTGAAAATCCATTTGATGAAGCGATAAAAAGAATAAATGAGGCTAAAAACTTGGGTTTTGACTATCTTTTTGAAAAGCACAGAGAAAGATGGCAAGAAAGATGGAGCATATGCGATATCAGTATAGATGGCGATGAAAAAGCAATGCTTGCACTTCGATTTTCCATGTATCATCTTCTGAGTATTGCACCTTATCATTCTGAAAAACTCTCAATCCCTGCACGTGGACTTTCCGGGCAGATGTACAAAGGTGCAATATTTTGGGACACAGAAATTTTCATGCTTCCTTTTTTCTCATATACACTTCCAGATGTTGCACGCAATATTGTAATGTATCGTGTACATACCTTGGATGGAGCAAGAAGAAAGGCAAAAGAATATGGCTATGGAGGTGCATTTTATGCATGGGAAAGCCAAGAGACTGGTGATGACGCATGTAGTCTTTTCAACGTCACAGATGTGATTACACAAAGACCTATAAGGACATATTTTCGGGACAAGCAGATTCACATTAATGGCGATGTTGTCTATGGATTTTTTACCTATTACAATGCAACAGGCGATTTTTCAATCTTCTTAGAAGGTGCAGCAGAAGCTGTATTTGAGTGTGCAAAGTTCTATTACTCTTATGCGTATTATAAACCACTAAAAGACAGATTTGAAATTTTAGATGTCACAGGACCTGATGAGTACCACGAAAGAGTAAATAACAATGCTTACACCAACAGAATAGCAAAGTTTACCTTCGAAAAGGCTATATGGTTATATGACATCCTAAAAGAGAAGTATCCAAATATCTTACAAGAAATTGATTCAAAAACATGTATTTCCCAGTATATTGAAAAAATTAAAGAAGCAGAGCAAAAGATATTCTTACAAAAGCCAAATGAAGAAGGGATCATTGAGCAGTTTGATGGTTACCTTAAGTTAGAAGACATAGAAGTTGAAAAGCTAAAAGACAAGATGCTACATCCTTATGAGTACCTTGGCGGTGGAAATGGTTTGGCAACTCAAACTCAGGTGATAAAACAGGCTGATGTAGTTGTGCTTTTGAATTTATTTGAAAGTGAATATGAAAAGGCAATCTTAAAAGCAAACTGGGAGTACTACAATGGGCGCACAGAACATGGTTCTACCCTCAGCTACAGCATGTACGGACTTTTAGCTGCGAAACTCGGTAAACTAAAGGATGCTTATGAATACTTTTTGAAAACAGCACTGATAGACTTAGAAGGAAATTACAAGCAGTATGTTGGGAATTTGTACATTGGAGGTACACATCCTGCCGCAAACGGTGGTACATGGATGGCAGCAGTGTTTGGTTTTGGTGGAATTAGGGTAGAGGGGACTAAAGTTGAGATGGATCCACATCTTCCCGCACATTGGAAAAGCCTTAGATTTAATTTAATAATTCATGGAAACCTATTTGAGTTTGAGATTTCAAATAGCAAAATATTGATAAAAAGCACCAGGTTAAAGAATTCAAAAAATAGAAGTTACAGAATTGTAGCAAATAAAAGCGAATTTATACATGAAATAGGTCAGTTGCTTGAAATAAATTTGAAAGGAGAATGAAGCATTGGTTCCTATCGAAGTTCTTCTAAAAAGTATAGAAGGTGCAATATTTGACTTGGATGGTGTCATCGTAGACACAGCAAAATATCACTATTCTGCGTGGAAAAAGCTTGCGAACATGTTGGGGTTTGAATTTACTGAAAAAGACAATGAAAAGCTCAAAGGTGTTAGCAGAAAAGAGTCGCTTGAAATACTTCTCAAAATAGGTGGCAAAGAAAATGAGTTCAGTAGAGCTCAAAGAGAAGAATTGATGGATATAAAAAATAACTGGTATTTGGAGTATATAGTCAAGCTAACAGAGGATGATATTCTTCCGGGCACAAAAGAGACCATATTGACCTTGAAAGAACAAGGTATAAAAGTTGGACTTGCAACAGCAAGCAAAAACGCAATGTTGATACTTGAAAGGCTCAAGATAAAAGATTTGTTTGATGCAATTGTTGATGGTACGCAGATATCCCGAGCAAAACCTGACCCTGAAATATTTTTAAAATGTGCCCAAAAGCTTGAGGTAGATCCGAAAAAATGTATTGTGTTTGAGGATGCAGCGGCGGGCATAAAAGCAGCAAAACTAGCAGGAATGTTTGCAGTTGGAGTAGGTTCGCTTGATACGCTGAGCGAGGCTGATATAGTTGTTAGCAGCCTGGCCCAGTTAGTGAAGGAACTAAATTAGAGGCAATAATTTAGTTAAAATAAAAATATTGCAATAAAAGGAGGTTGTAAGATGGTAAAAAGGCTTTGGATATTAAGTTTGATTGTAATTTTACTTCTTAGTTCTTTTTCAGTTGCATTTGCAGACATCAGAGTAGAGACTCCTTACATGGAGTACCAAGGAGATACTTTAAAGTTTTACTCTACAGTTGAAAGCGACATCTATGGGGAGCTTTCCATAGGGGATGAAGTATTAGTTGCAGTTTACGCAATAAAAGAGGATGGCAATAGCATTTTGTTAGGACAAGGGAAAATTGTTATACTTGATGTGTATCAAGACCAAACGGATGGTAAGGTCTACTACAATGGGTCGAACTACAACTTAATAGAAACCAGCATTCCAGTATTAAGTGCGCTGCTAACGAACTCATCCAAAATTAAGTTTTATGCAGCATCTTTAAATAAAATCAGCAATACATCTAATTCATCGTATTCTATTTTTGCACTTCCACCAATCATCCTGCCAAATCCTGCATCTGTTGACAAAACTACTCTTGGAAATTCAGACTTAGAACTGAGCATGTATCTTCCTGCATCTGTGCAAATATCAAAAATTATTAAGTCGGCTACTCAAACCGAACTTAGAAAGGACATAGATTATGTTATTTCAAATAGCAAGCTTTATTTTAAAAATGCCTATGTTAAAAATTTAAGCTTGGGTCAAAATACATTTGAGATATATGACACCTTGGGAAATATAACAATTTTAAAAGTAAATGTGACCGAGTCTGCTCAAGTGCCGTCAAACCAGCAAGGTTCAACTCCATCTCAGAGCTCTGGCTCAGCAGCAACCAATGCAGGAAGCAACCAACAGGGGACTTTTCAACAGTCGTCGGCAGAAGATAAATCAAAATTAGAAAGTACTATACAAATCTCAGTAGACAAGAATTTGAATACAGCAAATGCTGTAATAGACAAAGATACAATTTCTAAGTTGTTGCTTTCACAAAAAGTGGAGGAGACAAAGAAATTAATTTTAAACGTCAAAGCAGAAGGAAATATAAGCACATATAATATGAACTTGCCAAAAGACACTTTGCAAGTTCTTTCTGACAAGGTGGAAAGTCTCAAGATTACAACACCAGTATGTAGCTTGGAACTAAATAAGATGCTTCTACAAGATATAAAAGACAAAGAAGTTTCTGTCAAAGTGTCTAATAAAACAGAGAATATTGCCGAGAGCGTAAAACAAATTTTGGGTCAAAAACCAATAGTTTCAGTTCAAATCACTGCAGGGGATGCAAAATTAGAAAGCTTGGGCAAAAGTGCAGTCAAGCTTGAAATTCCGTACAAGCCATCGGCAATTGAAAAGGAAAATACTCACAAGCTTGTTGGTGTGAGGATTGATGGAGACAATATTGTAACTTTAAAGCAAAGCTTTTATTCTGCCCAGGATGGCCATTTCGTAATTTTTACAGATCATTTGAGCGATTTTTCTCTCCTTTACAGGGATGTTAGCTTTGACGATGCGTTCTATTCATATGCTAAAAAACAAATTGAGTTTTTAGCGGCAAGAGATGTTATAAAGGGTGTTGGGAAGAACAAATTTATGCCTAAGAATAATATCACACGTGCAGATTTTGTTACATTAATTGTAAGAGCATTTGGACTGGATGCTCGAGTGGACTCTAACTTTGATGATGTCCTTCCATCAGATTATTACTATCAAACGGTAGGTATCGCAAAGAAACTTGGCATTGTAAATGGTGTTGGCAAAAACAAGTTTGAACCAAAGAAAGCTATCTCACGAGAAGATGTAATGTGTATAATGGAAAGAACATTAAAACTTTTAGGTTTACTAGAAGTACAGGAAGAGCCAACAAAAGTATTAGATCAATACAGTGACAGCAATCAAATTTCAGATTATGCGAAAGATGCTATTGCTCAGCTTGTAAAGAATCAGATAGTAAAAGGCTACAATAACATGCTAAATCCAAAGAGGAATCTTACAAGGGAAGAAGCAGCTGTACTTTTGTACAATATCTATCAAAATGTGCTCTTAAGATAAATTTATGAATAACAGGGAGGGACGAGATGCTATGAAAAGAAGGCTTATTTCAATCATAACCATTTTTATTCAGCTACTGAGTCTGATTGCATATGTGCCGGCAGTTCATGCCCAAGGCTTGCCTGATTTGATTGTTACAGATATTTCGTGGCAGCCAGCAAATCCTCAGGCAGGAGATAAAGTGCTCTTTAGCGTAACAATCAAAAATATAGGTGATGCACCAACTCCGAGCGGAGTAATCCATGGTGTTGGATTTCACATTGACAATGACTTTACAAGGTTTTGGTGGACTGACAACTTCACAGGCCCCTTGCAGCCTGGAGAAGAGAAAACACTGACAGTGACAGGTGGAATGGGTGGTCCTGATAGAAATCTGCCAACCTGGGATGCTATTGGTGGGCGTCATACCGTGTGGGCGTTTGTCGATGATTACGACCCAAATCCCGGCGACGATATAACAGGTAGAATAAAAGAGAGCAATGAAGACAACAATGTATTCGGGAAAGAAATTATTGTTGCAGCTGGGTCAGGCGGACCGAGAATTGTGAGAATAAAAAGTGCATGGACAGGGCAGTATGTTTATCAGGCAGGAGACAAACTACAATACAGCTATGATATACCTGCAAACGATGCACGGTCCCAGTGGATAATTGAAGAGTTTGAAGGCAGTATCAGAATTAAAAATAGAGCAACATACAACTATATTCACATTGAAAATTATGATTCAAAGAAATATGTTGAATGTGGCAATATAGATGATAGCTGGTACAGCGCGCGCTGGGTTCTGGAAGATGCAGGTGGCTCATATAGAATTAAAAGCGTATTCAAAAATACACAGTATTTAAATATAGAAGGAAATCCCGGGTATGTTGTTTTGAGTGAAGCCTACCCTGAATGGGATTCCGCAAAATGGATCTTGGAAGATGTTGATATCACTCAAAACTTCACAGCACCACTACCTGACTTGGTTATTGAGGATGTATACTGGGATCCGGCAAATCCTCAGGAAGGAGACGATGTTTTGTTTAAAGTAAAAGTTAAAAATATTGGTGAGGGTGCTGTTAAAGAGGGTGAACAGATTGCTGCAGGTTTTAATGTAGATGGCAGGGCACCATGGTTTTGGACTGATCTTTACACAGGCGGTTTGGCGGTAGGACAGAGTATTGTCTTGCCTGTAATAGGAGGGACTGAAGGAAAGTATTGGAAAGCAAAAAGCGGGATTCACACTCTTTATTGCAATGTAGACGATTACGACCCTGACCCAAATGATGATAAAGTGGGTAGGGTAAAAGAGAGTAATGACAATAACAACTCATTCCACAAGCGACTGCCATATATTCCAAAAGCCCAACCAAAGGAAGAACCGCTGCCTCTTATGTGTGGTGCAATCTATGTTGGTGGAAAATTGAATGTTGCAAAAGATGTTTACCATAATGATACAAGAGCAGAAAATAAGGTAATGAAAATAAGAGAGAAGTTTAGTAATCTTAAGAACAACAATAATGTTGATGCTTCGTTATTTGATGAACTGGCTAAATATAAGATTGAAAAGGTGGTTGTTGGAACTCCAAATCCTGCTAACACCAAGCCAAGCAAATTTGCTATGTATTGGGATGAGAATTACTTATACGCAGTTGTTCGAGTTTATGACGCTGCAAAGAGAAAAGATGCACCAGATCCTGGACAAATATGGAATAATGACAGCGTTGAGATTTATCTTGATATGGACAGAAACAAAGAAGATTCTTATACATCAGATGATTTTCAATATTTCTTTGGCTGGAACTATTCACAGCCGATGGAGTTCAAACACAATGCAATTCAAAATGTAAGATTTACTCAACATGATTTTGATGATGGTTATGGAATGTTAATCGAGATTCCGTGGACAACACTTGGCGTATCTGCTCAGAAGAACATGGTATTTGGTTTTGATATAGCAATAGATGATAACTACGCAAATCAAACCCGCGGATGCCAATATATTTGGAATTCGAAAGATGACCAGGCATGGCAGTATCCAAATAGGTTTGGTGACTGTCAGCTTGTTTTGGGTCTGGGAACACCAAAGCAACTTCCACCACCTCAAAAACAACAAGCTCAAAAACCAGAAGCACCACCATATCAAGTACCAGCTGGCATAGGAGCGAGCGTTCCATGGATAGAGTTTGAAGCAGAAAATGCATCAACAAACGGTGATATCATAGGACCATCTTATGAGGTCAATGATGAAGCAAATGAAGCATCCAATAGAAGATTTGTAAGACTTGATCAGGTTGGAGAATATGTTGAATTAACTGCGACCAGTGAAGTAAATTCAATTGTTGTAAGATATAGCATCCCGGACAGTGACGATGGCAAAGGAATTGATGCAACAATTTCGCTTTATGTAAATGGACAGTTTAGACAGAAATTGAACCTTACATCAAGATACAGCTGGGTATATGGAGCATACCCGTGGAGCAACGACCCATCTTTTGGTGCACCAAGGTATTACTTTGATGAAGTGAGAGCATTGATTGGACAGGTTAACCCAGGAGATAAAATAAGATTGCAGGTAGACAGCGGTGATGATTCACCATACTATGATATTGACTTGATAGACATTGAAAATGTTGCACCACCACTTCCAAAACCAGACAACTTCCTGGACATAAGAGATTTTGGCGCAATACCAAATGATGGAAAGGATGATACAAAAGCTATCTATGATGCAATTTTCGCTGCAAAGCAGCAGGGAAAAGGTGTATGGATACCTAAGGGTGTATTTGAGAAATTAGAAGGACCTGTTGTTGATAATGTATATAGTGGCTTTAGTGGCACAGGCTACGTAAAAGGGTTTGATGTGATTGGAGCAACAGAAAAACTTCTCATATCAGGAATACCATCAGATGGAAATTACACAATGGAAATTAGATACTCTAACGCAACTGGAATAGATCAGGCACTTTCATTTATGGTAAACGGGCATAGATATGAAGTTTCATTGCCACCAACAGGTAGCTGGGATAGCTGGCAGACTACAACAATTGATGTTGTTCTCAATACTGGCAGAAACCTGCTTCAGATAATTCATCAATATGAAGATACAGGGAATATTTACCTTGACTATGTAAAAGTGAACACTACCTTGTTCGAAGCAGAAGACGGGTGGCTGACATGTCCAATATATGTTGATAATGTAACAATTAGAGGAGCTGGTATGTGGTACTCAACAATAAGTGGTCCATATTCGCAGTTTGTTCTAATGGGCAACAACTGCAAATTCTATGATTTTGCAATATTTGGTGAGACAAATTCAAGAATTGACGAGCTTGACGACAATGCATTCTTAGGCTGGGGAGGAACGGGCTCTGTATTAGAAAACATTTGGGTTGAACACAAAAAATGTGGATTCTGGGTTGGAAACTCTAAATATGGCAGGACGGATGGACTTGTTATCAGAAACTGCAGATTCAGAAACTTGATGGCTGATGGTGTAAATCTTTGTGATGGTACTATTAATTCAATAATTGAAAACTGCCATGCAAGAAATACTGGCGATGATGCTTTTGCGATCTGGTCGGCAACTTACAACCAAAATGTCTGGGCATGTGAAAATAACATAATTCGTAACAACACAATACAGCAACCATGGCTTGCTCAAGGAATTGCATTGTACGGAGGTAGCAACAACATTGTTGAAAACAATCTTATAATAGATATTCCAACATCTGCAGGAATATTAATTAGTACTACATTCCCGTGCATACCATTCAGCGGAACATCAGAAGTAAGAAATAATAGTATCGTAAGAGCTGGTGAACAAAGTGGCAAATTGGGAGCAATTAGAATAATGTGTGATCAGCAAGATATATCTGGAATTGTCATCAAAAACATTGACTTATACGATTGCACAGATGTAGGAATAAGATTTATGGGAACAAAACAAGCAAATGGGATTGTATTTGAGAACGTTCGCATCAACTACACTGGTTCATATGGTATATACGCATCAGGTGAGACAAAAGGTACAGTTATATTTAAGAATGTAACAATTGACAATACCGCACTTGACAAGGTAATGTTCGAGACTCCTAACATGACAGTAGAAAAGCTTGAGGGTAATAACTGGTAACAAACTCTCCCACCCCCCCACTTTGCCATAAGGCAAGGTGGGGGTTATTTTTAAAAAATCAAGGTCTATGTCAACTATTTAATAATGTGCAAATTATTATGTGATATAATTATGGATAGATGCTTATCAAGAGGTGTTTTTAAGTGTATAAAAGCATAAAATATAGAATAACACTTGTGACTTCAATCATATTCATCGGATTTATAGCTTTAGTGGCATTGGCTTCGAACTTTATATTTAAAGATTTTTTAATGGATTATTACTACCAGCTATTACAAAAAAATGACCAGAGTATAACCAATAATTATAAAATTTATGTAACGCTCATAGAAGAGTCTGCAAAACAGATTGGGACAAATAGTAAAGTATTTGAACTGTTAAAAAACAATAATGCAGGAGGCAATATAACAGAGATTTTAGATGGAATCAAACTCTCTAATACAAGAATATTGGCAGTTGTATTGTATGATACAAATGGAAGATATTATACTTCAAGCTATGTTGTAGACTATCCAACATTGAGTGAACTTTTAAAGGATAAAAGAATAAAAGAGTTTGTTGCCAATGATAAAAAGCAAAGCTTGTGGTTGATTAGAAATAGAGAGCTAGCTCCATACTACAATAATACATATTATAAAAGCACCTATGGAGTTGTAAGTTTTATTTCTAAAATATATGATGAAAATAAAAGACTCTGTGGATATCTTGTGATTGATATAGACCCTAAATATTTTTACCAGCGGCACTTTGGAGTTTCTGATCATGCTGACATTTCGGTTTATCTTTATGATAAGGATATTGGTCTGCTACCACGCCAGGATGAACAGACTCAGACCCTCTTAAAACTTTCCTCTGTGGTAAAAAACAGAAAAATAGATAGCAAAGCCTTAAAAAAAGAGAATACATTGGTAAGAATCGACGATAACGCATTACTTGATATGGTTAAAATTTTTGATTCAGGATATATTGTCATTTTATATAACATAAGTGAATTTGGAAGAGATATTATGACATACACAATCTTTGTAATAATAATTAGTGTGTTATTAATTGGAATGTCATTTTTATCAAGTACCATTTTGACTCAGACAATCTACAAGCCTCTGATCAACTTGGTTAGCAAAATAAGAAATTACAATTATAATAATTAAAATTATTCATTTCTGGCTTTTACTTTAATCAAAATGGTTGTACCTTTGTTTTTTTCACTTGAAATAAACAAACCATATTCTTTACCATATTCAATTTTAAGTCTTTCATCGACGTTTTTTAGTCCATAACCACCTTTACCGTTTTTGCTTAAATTATCTAATTCAGAAGGGTCAAATCCTACTCCATTGTCTGAAACTTCAATATGCAAATCCTCATTAACTAACATGCTTTTTACAACGATAAGACCTTTTTCTTTCTTAGGCAAGATTCCATGTTTTATGGAGTTTTCCACAAGCGGCTGTACAGTAAATTTGAGAATCTTCATGTCCGTTGTTTCAGGAGCAATTTCAAACTCAATGTCAAACTTATTAGGAAATCTAATCTTTTCGATAGCAACAAAATTTTTTACAAGCTCTATTTCATCAGATAATCGTATGTACTTTTCACCTCTATGCAAACTTATACGATAGAACTTGGCTAAAGCCATAACAATATTTTCAATTTCAGGCTGTTTTTTGATTTTAGCAATCCAAGCTATAGCGTCAAGTGTATTATAAAGAAAATGGGGGTTTATTTGCGATTGTAATGCTATCAGTTCAAGCTCTCTTTGCTTTTCCATATCATGATTGATTGTTTCAACTAAGTTACTTATTCGTTTGGTCATTTCCTCAAATGCAAGTTCTAACTCCCATATCTCATCGTGTAAGTTTTTATATATGTAGGGCTTAACATTTTTTGTTTGACCTATAGAATTAATTCTATTTAATAAAAATCTAATGGGATTGGTCAATGAAGAAGCAGCCTTGATTGCTATCACAACACATAATATTAATGTAAAAAATACAAGCCATATTATTATAATATTTATCTTGGTAAGCTGATTTTTTAAATTAGATAGTGGAAGCAAACTTATAATAAACCATTTGCAATTAAGACGTTCAAGATTTTCGCTGGGTTTGCTGATTGCTACAAGAAATTGCCCCTCGTTTATTGTTCTCAATGAGTAACTAAATTCTTTTTTGGCATCAGAAAGCCAGTTTTCAAAAATGATATTCCCCACATACTTACTTTCAGGATGGCTGATGATTTTGTTCTGCTGATCTATAACAAGGGTAGAAACAATATCCGATGACTTGCTTTTGTTACATATAATGGCTATACTGTTTTCGTCAATTAGCATCAGAAGATAGCCCAAATATTGACCGGTATAAAAATTATAATATCTTTTTCCAAGAACTATATAGTTGTTTCCATTATCTTTTACTATAGGACCCCATACGAATAAGTTTCTTCTATCTTCTATATGAGAAAGTAACTCTTTTGTGATGAATAAAGAAGGGTTTACCTTGGTGTTAAAGTTAAATACTTCGCCTTTCTTGGTTACAATTACAATATCACCAATATAATCGTTTATTCCCATAGTGTTTAAATATGTTGTTAATTTTTTTTCTTTTTCGTTGTACGATAAATTAGTATTAGATAAGAGATCATATATGTCTTGATTTTGAAGTAGTCTTACCGACGTAAGGTTTATGTTGGTAAGAAGCAAGTAAATGCCCTCCTGAATATCACTGTGAATATCTTTGAGGTGCTTGTAGTAGTATTTTTGTATTATAAATTCACTGAATACTCTCGAAAAATATATTATAGTAAATGTAAAAATCACTATACCTAAGACTAAAAAGAAAGTGATTCTGCTTTTGAGCTTAAATCTTCGTAAAAAGTTAGTATTCATCTTTTAATTCACCTGCAAAAGTATGATAATCTACAAATTCTTTTGGAGTATATCCCGTATACTTTTTGAATAACTGACTAAAATATTTAGCATCTTGGTATCCCACTTTTTCTGCAATCTCATAGACTTTTAGGTTTGTTGATAAAAGCAATTCCTTTGCTTTGGTAATTCTGTATTCAACAAGGCAATCATAAAATGTTTTTCCCAGTTCATCTTTAAACAAGTGTATCAAGTGGGAAGTGCTGATATGAAGTTTATTTGCTACTTCATCAATGGTGATATCTCTGTTATAGTTTTCAACAATCATTTTTAGAGCATCTTTGACTTCTTTTCTGATACCGATTAAATCTTTGTCGCGTGCACAGCCAATTATATTTAGCTCTGGCAAAGGAGAATAATTTGAAGCAAATGTAGCTTCTCTATAAGCTTTAAATATATTATCCCATAGGTGTACATCACTTATTCCCACTGCAACAGTAAAATTATCATTTTGAAATTTTCTATTAATTTTTCTCATCAAATAACATAATTCGTTTTTAAGCTGTTCATAAAGAGTATCTGTGTCACCATCAAGACCAATTATTATAACAAATTCATCCTCGTCTTTTTCCAGACAAATGCCACTATTTGAAATGCGTGCAAATACATTGTTTAACATTTGATTAGTTATGTAATCTTTTAGCATGTACAAATGTTCGTTTGTAGTTAAAGCAGTCTTATCATAATTTGAAATTCTTATAGTTATTACTACTATATTGTTTGAATCAATTTTAAAATAAGAAAGTGTTTCTTTAATGGATTGGCTATCTAAAACCTTTCCATATACAATTTCTCTCAGCAAACCAAGTTTTAAAGCCGAAATATTGTTTTTGAAGCTGTTGTAAGAGTCAATAAAATTTCTTTCACTTTCTATTTTCTTAATTACCTTCTGGATTGTTTCGATAAGTTCATTGTTATCAATGGGCTTTAGAATATAGTTTGTTGCACCATACTTTATTGCTGCTCTTGCGTACTCAAAATGGTCATACGCACTTATTACTATCAGGTGAGAATTAATTTCATTTTCTCTTAATTTTTTCATAAATTCGACACCATCTAATATAGGCATTCTAATATCAGTAATGATAATATCAGGATTGAGGATTTTTGCAAGATTTAAAGCATCTTCTCCATTTTCAGCTTCTCCAACTATTTCTATTTGATATTTAGCCCAATCAATGGTTTGCTTAATTCCTTCTTTGACATAGTACTCATCATCCACAATCATCATTTTGTACATCTTAAATCACCCAATTAATATTTTACCACAAACAATGTGCTGTTTTAATGAAAAGTTGAAAACTTGCACGCGCCAAAAAAGTTAAACTCAAAACAAGATATTCAGATTTTAAAATAATGTTTTTTGATTTATTATAATAACAAACAATTCACAAAATCAAATTGATAAAAGGAGGTATTTTCAGTGAAAAATTTTAAAAAGATTTTAGGGCTTATTGTTTTGGTTGTATTTATGGTAAGCATAGTGGGAATGTATGGCAACACTGGTGTAGACGCAAAGACTACCGAAAAGGTTAAAATCAGGGCAGTGACATATTTCACTGGTGCAGATCCATGGACAAACACATGGAAAGAGGCTATTAAAGATTTTATGGCTAAAAATCCAAATGTTGAAATTGTTGACGAAGCAACTCCCGCTGCAAATGATGCTATTAGAACCAAGATTAAAACAGATTTTGCTTCAGGCAATGAACCGGATGTAACATTCTTCTTTGTAGGTGCAGACGCAGAACCACTACTAAAGTCTGGCAAAGTATTTATATGGGATGACGAATTAAAGAAAGATACAAAATGGAGCAGCAACATTTACAAAAGTGCGCTTGCATTTACAACTTACAATGGTCCAATCAAAGAATACAAGGGAAAAGTATATGCAATACCAACCATAGGCTTTTATGAAGGATTATATGTAAATGTCGACTTATTTAATAAATATAATCTTCCACTTCCAACTGATTGGGATAAGTTTATTAAAGCAGTTAACACATTCAAATCAAAGGGTATAATTCCAATAGCAGGTTCCATACTTGAATCATATTACTTGATTGAAACATTTATCCTTTCTGCTGGTGGACCGCAGGGACACAATACCCCGTTCCATCCGAGTTGGGAAAAAGGGTTAAATATAATAAAAGACCTATACAAGATGGGAGCATTTCCAAAAGATGCATTGACGCTTCAAGATGCTCAGGCACAGGCACTGTTTGCAGACAAGAAAGCAGCAATGATGATAAATGGTTCGTGGTGTGTAGGTGGCTTGAAAGATAAGGTTAACACAAAAATAATGCCAGTTCCAGTTGTTCCTGGTGGCAAAGCGCATCCAACTGACATAATCGGTGGATTTGGTTCTGGATGGTATGTAAGCAAAGATTTGAACAAAAAGAAGAATGGCTGGCCAGTAAAATTTGTAAAATATATAACATCTCCTGAAGTTGAGGCTAAATTTATTGCAGTTGGTGGTGTTCCAGCAATTAAATGTAAGGTTCCAAATGTTACTCCAGTTGCACAGAGCGGTTATGATATGATGGCAAAAGCTAATTCTGTTTCGATGCCAATTGATGCTCAGATATTACCAGAGGCATTTACAAAGATTAGAACAGATTTGGCATATGTTGTAACAGGTAAGAAAACAGCAAAGCATCTTTTGGCTGAAGCTAAGAAGATTCAAGATAGTGTAAAGAAATAGTTATTAACAGGATTGGAGATTAGGGAGATTAGCCTTCGGGCTAATCTCCCTAATCATTCAAAAAAATAATAAAGAAATTACATAAAATTTTAAATAGGGGAGAAGGATTAGAAATGCAAATACTAAAAAATAAAAAATATGCAATTGGGCTACTGCTACCTGCACTATTGTTGGTTAGTGTCTTTATATACTACCCTTTGTTTGCCACTTTTTATTACAGTTTTTTTGACTGGCGAGATTTTTCTAACTATAAGACCTTTGTAGGACTTAATAACTATGTGCAGATGATTCAAGATTATGCTGTAAGAAAGGCACTTGTAAACACCTTCATTATGATGGTATGTGTAATTGTATTTCAGGTTGGGATTGCTCTTGTTTTGGCTTTGATAGTAGATAGCATAAAAGCAGGATATAAGTTTTTCAGAACAGTTTTCTTTTTTCCTGTTGTAATTTCTGGTACTGCAATAGGATTGATGTTTTATTTAGCATATGCATATGACTATGGACTTTTAAATGCTATTATGACTGCTTTTGGAGGACAGAAAAAAGTTTGGGTTACGGAAAATTCAGCTTTAATTATGGTTTTAATACCAGTAATTTGGCAATATGTTGGATTTTATTTTGTTATCTTTCTTGCAGCTCTTTCTAAAGTTCCTCACGATATATATGAGTCGGCTTTGATTGATGGAATAACAGGGATAAAGAAAGCTATTTATATAACAATTCCACTTATATGGGATGTAATTACGGTTTGTATATCACTTGCAATTGTTGGTACATTTAAGGTATTCGACATAGTGTATGTTATTACTGGTGGTGGTCCTATGGATGCAAGTCAGGTTTTAGGTACTTATTTATATAAGATTGCCTTTACAGGTCAGAATCAGGGTTATGCTTCTGCAATTGGCGTATTAATAATAGTTCTTGGTATAATTTTGTCAACAATTTCCAATAAACTAACAGAAAGAGAAACAATAACCTATTAGAAATGAAAGGGGATTATAAAATGAGTGGAATGACTAAAAAGTTTAGTTTTGTTGACGTGATTAAATATCTCATTCTTATTTTGTGGGCGTGTACAACTGTATTACCACTTTTATGGGTTTTGAATAATTCATTTAAGGAGAGCAATGAAATTCTTCTAAATCCAATGAAATTACCATCAAAGCTTTCATTTTTCAACTACAGTCAATTGATAAGTTATGGAAATATGAATATATTTAGAGGATTTCTCAACAGCTTAATTATTTCAGGAAGTGTAGTCTTGTTGGTTTTACTTTTTGGCGGTTTTGCTGCATATGTCATTGCAAGATTTGATTTCAAGTTAACTGGAATTGTAAAGATTTTTTTTACTGGTGCCATGTTAGTACCAGCATTTTCAATAGTAATTCCTTCTTTGGTCATATTAAGAAAATTGGGTTTAAATGGTAGTTACTTGGCACTTATTCTTCCCCAGACAGCCGGACTTTTGCCTTTTGCAACTTTGACTTTAGCAGGATTTATGAAAACCTTGCCAGTCGAACTTGAAGAGGCAGCTATAATAGATGGTGCTGGTGTTCTTAGAATATTTTTCAGGATAATTGTTCCTTTATCTATTCCAGGTTTAGTGACAGCGGCAATTTTTGTTTTTCTGTGGTCTTATAATGATTTATTTATGTCACTCATATTCATACCTATTCGAGAAAAGCAACCTATATGTGTACTACTTTCTCTTGTTTCGAGTGTATATGGGACCAATTATGGAGCGATGATGGCAGCTTTAATTATTACAGTTTTGCCAGTAATAATATTATATGTATTTTTGCAGGAATATGTAATTAAGGGTATGACAGCAGGCGCAGTAAAGGGTTGATTTTTGGCTTGATAACAGGTAAACAAAAAGCTTAAAATAATAAGGTAGGAGAGGGATATTGCAATGCACAAAATGTTGAAAGAAATTTATGAACAACCTTCTGTTATTAAAAGATGTTATGAAGATAATATTGAGATTATAAGACTTATTACAAAGAATATTAAAGATAGAAATATAAACAATATCATATTTGTTGCAAGGGGTTCGTCTGACAATGCAGCAACATTTGGAAGGTATATAATTGAAATATTATCAGGAATTCCAGCAGGACTTGCAGCACCATCGGTGGCATCACTTTATAAAAAGAATCTTCAATTGGAGAAAACCTGTGTGATAGGTGTATCTCAATCTGGGCAATCAGAAGATATTTGTAGTTTTTTGGATATGGCAAAAGCAAATGGAGCAATGACCATTGCTATAACAAACAATCCAAGATCTAAATTATCGCTTATTGCAGAGTATAAATTAAATATGAATGTTGGGATAGAAGAAGCCGTTGCAGCTACCAAAAGTTTTACTGCAGAAGTAGTGCTTTTGGAGCTTTTTGCAGCGTTTTTGGCAGAAGACGATAAATTGGTTTTTGAACTATCAAATATTGAAAGTATTATAGAAGATGCGCTTAACCAGGAGGGATTAATTAAGGAAAATATCGAAAGATTTAGATATATGAACGAATGCTTTATTCTTGGTCGAGGTGTGAGCTTTCCTATAGCACTTGAATTTGCCCTAAAAATTCAGGAAACAAGTTATGTGAGGGCAAAAGGATTTTCAACTTCTGATTTTAGACATGGTCCTTTGGCTATGATAGATAAAAACATACCTGTGTTTATTGTGGCACCAGTTGATGAGACTATTGAAGATAATATAGAGATTGCAGAAAGATTGACAAAAGAAGGGATTGATATAGTAACCTTTAGCGATTCGAAAAAACTAAATGAAAAAGCATGTAAATACGTAGATATAAGAAAGGATTTAAATAAATTTATAAAACCTTTGTTTGCAGTACCTCTTGTTCAGCTTTTTTCATATTACTTATGTGTATTGAAAGGAAATGATCCAGACAAACCACGACATTTAAGTAAGGTGACCATTACAAAGTAGAGAGTCCGCCCTTTTTGTTCTCCAAGGGCGGATTTATTAAAACCTAAGAGCTTTAAATGTTTTTAAAAATCAATAGGAGAGGTAAGCATGAAAAAAGTAGTAATAATTGATGATGAGGAAATTATAAGAGAAGGTCTGAAAACTTTTGTTAATTGGAAAAAATTAAATTGTGAGGTTGTAGCTTTAGCTGAGAATGGCACTGAGGGATTATACATAGTTGAAAAATATAAGCCAGACATTATTATCACTGACATCAGAATGTTTGGCTTAAATGGACTTGAGATGATAAAGGAGATAAAGAAAAAAAATAAAAAGAGTAAGATTATAATTATCACCGCTTACCGCAACATTGAGTATGCTCAAGAAGCAATTAAACTTGGGGTTTTTCGATTGCTTTTTAAACCAGCAAAAACAGATGAAATTGAAAAGGCTGTGCAAGAAGCAATTGAGGAGATGGAATATGAAAAAATTGCTGATGATAAAGAAGCTTTAAGACAGTGTGTACTGCAAGTTATTAAAACACAAAAAAATGAGGAAGAAGAAAAACCTTTAAGCTTTATAGCAAGCAAGATATTGAGTTACCTTTTGGAAAATTACTACAAAGAGATTTCTTTGCAGGAGTTGGCAGAAGAATTTTATATCAGTCACTGGCACCTCAGCAAATTGATCAAAAAAGAACTTGGTTTGAACTATACTGACTTAATTAATATTATCAGGGTTGAGCAAGCAAAAAGACTCTTAGCTATTCCACGCTATCGAGTCAATGAAATTGGGAGTATGGTTGGATACAATGATAACACATATTTTTGCAGAGTATTTAAGAAGCTAACAGGTATGTCTCCACAAGAATACAGAAATAAATATTTTGCAAATTAGACTATATATCTTTAATAATATGGCTATTTAGGAATTACCAATACAATTTCTGTGCCACTGCCAACTGTGCTATTTATTAGAAGTCTATATTGATTTCCAAACAAAAGCCTAAGACGTCTGTGAACATTTAAAAGACCAATTCCACAACCATCTTTTTCTGAAAAATCAGGCATTTTATGTAGCCTACTACTAATATAAGAGAGCTTTTCTGGTTCTATACCTTTGCCATTATCTTTTACTTTTATGATCAGCTTGTTATTGTACTCCTCAATTTCTAATAGGATTGTAGGTTCTTTTATATTAGAGTCAAAGGCATGCTTAATACAATTTTCAATAATTGGCTGCAAAGTCATAAATGGAATTTTAAAATTTAATAAATCATTATTTTTTACATCTTTTATGAAATTCAGATTTTTGAGATGATTATTCCTCTTACAAACCAAAAATATATAACTATCAATATATTCCAATTCTCTTTGTAGTGACACTAAAGTTGAGTCTTCACGATTTATGCTATACTCTAAAAGAGTAGCTAATGCTGTAATCATCTCAGAAATTTCTTCTGCTCCTAAGAATTTAGCTTTCCAATTGATAACATCCAGAGTATTGAACAAAAAGTGCGGGTTTATTTGTGCTTGAAGAGCTTTTATTTGTGCATCTTTTGCAATAAGCCTTGCTTTGTATACTTGGTTAATTAAATGGTTTATCTTTTCGGTCATTCGGTTAAACGAAGAGATTAAATAACCAAACTCATCCTTTCTGTTCGATTCAATTTTTATCTGCATTTCTCCATTTTCAACCTTTTTCATGTATCTAATTAATTGATTGATTGGCGAGGTTATGTCCAGATAGATATAATTAATTAGTAGTAATGATAAAAGCACAGTAATAATAAAGAGAAAAAATAGCGTTTTAGATACTAAATTTATTTCATTTAACAGAAACTTCTTTGAAAAAAACATATAACATGTCCAACCGGAAATAGGCACATCAGACTTGACAAAATAGTAATTATTTTTGAAATTGCTGGTAAGTTCAAATTTGTGTTTATTAACGATTAAATCTTCAAGATCAGTTGAATTAGTTGAATTTAAAAAATTAACATAAATAAGTTTATCTCGGTATGCAAAAGCAATGGCATCATAGTTTTTTATTTTTAATGTTGTTATGGAGTCATACAATTTGTTTAAATTCATTTTAACAATAAGTAATCCAATTTCATCTAAAGTGTTTCTATCATATACTATTCTTCCTATGTAAACATCAGAGTAAAGTTTATTAATTGGCTTTACATATATAATTGGCTTTCCGTCTGTTTTTTTAGCTTTCTGATAAATTACACAAACATCTGAACTGTCAATCCTTTCATTCTCACGGCTGACATAGAAAAGACTATTGTTTTCTGAAAAATTAAAGGCTATTAAATTTATATCATTTCTTGACAAAAGTAATGAATTAAGATATCCTTCAAAATCTTTTTTAAAGATGTAATTAAAAAGTTCGGGGTCGTCGTTCCTGTCAATCAGTGTCTTATAAAAGTTGTAAATGGAGTTATCATATAGCACTTCCTGGGTAAATTTATATATATTTTGCGTGTAATAATCTATGATGCTTGACATTTGAATTATATTTACCTCTTGAGATTTTAAAAATTTGTTTTTTAATACTTCAGTATATTTAAGATATCCTATATATCCCAGTATAAGAGTTGGTATACAAGTTATGAGAACAAGAGCAAGAAGTAATTTAAACTTTATTGATGTCAGACTAAATAGAGACTTGATGTATTTCATCATTGCATATATCTCCTTGCTCAACAGATGTATATCTTAATTTTAACATAGAAGAAAAAAATGAGGTATTCACATTTAGAATTATTGAATAATACAAAAGAATACCTCATTTTTATTTGTGATAAAATCTTATCTGAGATTTAAAAACTCAGCAAATATCTTACACACCTCTTCTGCATGAACTTTTTCTTCCATTTCGCTATATATTCTGAGAAGTGGTTCTGTCCCTGAAAATCTTGCTAACACCCAACCACCATTTTTAAAGTATACTTTTACACCGTCAATATAGCTAACATTAGAGATTTCAAAAGGGAAATCAGGAAGGTGCTTTTTGTCAAAAAGTATTTCCCAGATTTTTTCTTTTTCTTCAGGCTCAAAAGAAAAATCATTTTCTACCATATACAGTATCCCATATATTCGATGTATTTCTTCAAGAATCTCAGATAGTTTTCTGCCAGTTTTACAAATAAGTTCTACTAACAAGGTTGCTGCAAATATACCATCTTTACCTTTTATGTGTCCTTTGATTGTTAGTCCTCCACTGCTCTCTCCACCTATTATCGCACCAGTTTCTTCCATTTTTGCGCTAATATACTTGAAGCCAACTGGTACTTCATAACATTTTTCACCAAACGAACTTGCAATTCTGTCAAGCAAGTGTGTTGTAGCTAAGTTGCGAACGACCGGACCTTTCCAACCTTTGTACTTAAGGAAATAATAGTAAAGCAAGACCAAGATATCATTTGGATGAATAAAATTGCCTATTTCATCTATTATACCTACTCTGTCGGCATCGCCATCTGTTCCAATTCCTAAATCGTATCCTTTTTCAACAACTAAATGTTTTAAACGATAGAGCGTAGAGGTTGTGGGTGAGGGCAATCTTCCGCCAAATAGGGTGTCGTGCCTTTCGTGGATAGTATCTACATCACATCTTGCAGTAATTAATATTGTTTGCAGAGAAGTCCTTGATACTCCATACATTGGGTCAAGAAGTATCCGTAGTTTTCGCTTTTTTATTGCTTCAATATCAATCATACTAAGAATAGCATCTATATAATCATCAAATGGATCTATTATCTCTATCCAACCATTCTCAATGGCCTTTTCAAATTTAAGACGTTTTATTGAATCACTCAACAAACTATTTGCTATTGTTTCAATTTCGGATGTTACCTCAAAAGGAGCATCTCTTCCTTCTTCTATAAACAGTTTTATACCATTGTAATCTGCAGGATTATGACTTGCAGTTACTGTTGCACCAAATTTTGTATTGAGCTTTTTGACTGTAAACATTACAAGGGGTGTGGGAGCAACTTTGTTAATAAAGAAAACCTTTATCCCATTTGCAGAGAGCACTTCAGAAAACCAGCGAGCAGCTTTATCTGAAAGAAAACGACGATCATAGCCAAGTACAATTCCATCAGAATCAATGCCTTTTTCTTTCATATAAATGCTAACTGCCTGAGCTACCTTTTGAATGTTTTCTTTTGTAAAATCATCACCTATTATGGCACGCCATCCACCTGTCCCAAACTTAATCATGTACTTTTTCCTCCTCAAATTAGTCTTATCAAAAATTAACTTTTACCCCATTACTACTATAACTTCATTTATACTACCCTTGGGCTGAACAGGAACAAAATTTTCTTCAAGATCTTTGCCATTTAATGTAATATGCTTTACTCCTTTTTCTACTCTATTTGGATTAAGCACAGTAATCTTATAAGTTGCTCCTCTGAATTTTCTAATCATCTCAAATTTGTCCCAATTGCTTGGTATACATGGGTCAATAACAAGACCGTCGAAGGTTGGCCTTATACCCAGAATCCAATGTGTAACTGCATGATAAGCCCATCCAGCTGTTCCAGTAAGCCAAGGATGTCTTGCTTTGCCAAAAGATTTATGATATTTTCCGTAAACAAATTGACAGTAGCTATATGGTTCGGACTCACGAATTTCGATGATGTCATTTTGATTGTAAGGAAGGAGCGCATTATAAAGCTCCATTGCTCTTGAGCCCCGGCCAAGCTTGCATTCGGCAACCCATGCCCATGTATTTGCATGGCTAAAAATTGCCCCATTTTCTTTAATTCCTTTGTAAACTCTTGTTACAAAACCAATCTCATCATTTGGTTTTGAGTATGGAGGATGTAAAAGATGCAGACCATATTTAGAAAAAAGATATTCATATACAGCATCCATTGCTGATATTCCCCGCTCATAGTCTGCAACACCTGATACTACTGCCCATGCATTTGATTCTAAATAAATTTTTCCTTCTTCGCATTCATTACTACCAATTTTTAAGCCATTTGCTGTTATTCCACGTAAATACCATCTACCATCCCATAGAACATCATTGCATACTTTTTTAATATTTTCTGCTAAGGCCGAATATTTTTCGACATCATCTTTTTTTCTAAGATATCTGGCAATCTCAATAAAAGATTGCAAAGCCCAGTAATGAAGCATAGAGACCATTGCACTTTCACCATCGCCAAGGTTTAGGCAGTCGTTCCAATCAGCTCTCAATCCCTTGGCTATTCCATGTGGCCCTACATATTTTGCTGTAAAATCAATAATTCGTTTCATGTGTTCATAAACTGAAGCTTGGCCTTTATCGGCAAAAGGAATTACCATATCAAGAAATTCAATTTCGCCAGTTTCTTTTATATATTCACTTATTGTGGGAATAAGCCACAGCGCATCGTCTGAGCAGGCATCTTCAATTCCATGGATTATACTATCTTTTTTGGGTTTGGGCACTATGGTTGGAGACTTAAATTTTGGTTTTGGCATCTCTTCCTCTTCAAACCATTCCGGTTCAAAAAGATGCAAACCGTAACCCTCACTTGTCTGTGCTTTTAATAATTCAATAATTCTTTGCTTGCACTTTTGAGGATTTGTATGAGGAATTGACATTGCATCTTGAGCAGTGTCTCTATATCCAAGTCCTGTCCTTCCACCAACTTCTATAAAAGATGCAAACCTTGACCATACAACACATGTTTCGGCTTGATATAAATTCCAAATGTTTATTATTGTATTCAAGCCCTCATGAGGTGTTGTGCACTGAAAAACAGAAAGTTTATCGTCCCAGTATTTTTTGAGTTCATAAAAGCTATTGTCGACATTTTCAAACTTACTATATTTTTCCTTGATTTCTCTGCCTTTATTTCTATCCCCAACGCCCAGCATGAAGATAAATCTTTTTTCTTCACCTGGTTCTAATACAAATCTCTTGTGAAGAGAAGCACAGTGATTTCCTGTCAGATCTTCACTGTTTGAACACATACCTTTTTCAACAGCAATTGGGTTTGTTTCTGTTCTGTAATTGCCTATGAATATATCTCTTACACAATCAAAACTATCAGGTTCAAAGTTAGAAGCAAAGAAGTGGTACATGTCGGGTATATAGAAAAAGTCGTATTCTATAATACCATCTTTGTAACTTGAACCACTTGCATAAAGACTCATCTGAAGATTTTGATTGTCAATTTCTATATGGTGATATGAAAACTCAGCATAAGTAAAAATGCTAAGCTTTCTTCTGCTAATTCCCGTATTTTTTACTCTAACATCCCAAATTTCAACTGCATCATCAAGAGGTATAAAAAGCCACTGCTCAGCATGAATATTATTGTAATCGCAGATAAACTTAGAATAGGAAAGACCGTGTCTGCAAATATATTTAGCAATGTTCAAGCTTTTTCCCACTGGTTGCCATGAAATACTCCAATAATCTCCTGTTTCATCATCTCTTAAGTAAACATAGTGTCCTGGTCTGTCAAGCGACACACCATTTTGTCTAAATCTTGTTATTCTGTGGTATTGAGGTGTTTTATAGAAGCTATAGCCACCTGCATTATGTGAGATTACTGTGCACATATCTTTGACACCCAGATAATTTGTCCAGGAGACGGGGATATCAGGTCGTTCAATTACGTATTCTCTATTTTGGTTGTCAAAGTACCCATATTTCATAAATTGCATTCCCCCTCAATTTTGAGATTGACATTTTAATGTCTTCTATCAGAATAATAGCATTTAAACACATTTGAAATCAAACAGAAAAATCAAAAAATATCAATATAAAACAGTTATACACACTAAATAACAAGAAAATTAAACAAATAACAATATAATTAAGTAAAATGAAAATTGTAAAAAGTATATTCATAATTTAAAATATATTTTAGTGTTACTTTGCTTTGTACAAGAAAGGAAGATCATTCATGGTATTTAGAACCTTAAATGAATCAGAACTTGAAAAATGGTTTTACCACTGTGCAAGTGTTTTTGGAGAAAATCAAAATTTAGATTTTTGGCTTGATTATTTTAAAAGGCATTATTTCAATGATCCTTTCAGAGATATTAACAGCATTTTTGTTGCAGCAGACGGCAGCAGCATAGCAAGTACAGTAAGATTATTTTACAGAAAGATATACTTTCATGGGGAAGAAATAACAGTTGGTGGAATAGGAGAGGTAAGTACAAAACATGAGTACAGAGGAATGGGGCTTGCATCAAAGTTACTTTGCATGGCTGTAGATACAATGAGGAAAAAAAGACTTTGCATTTCTATTTTGTTTGCATCCTTACATAATTTTTATGGTAAGTTTGGCTATAAAGTATTGCCGCGCGAATTTTGTTTGGTTGACAGAGATACCTTTCAAAAATATTATGAATCTAAGACTACTCAAATAGGGGAAATAAAAGAAATAAATTTGTCAGACAATAATGTCGAAATTATAGATGAAATCTACAATCTATACTCAACTAATTTTAATGGCCCTGTTGTTAGGAACAGGGAATATTGGCTTGGATGGGTTAAGCTTGAACCCAAAACAAGTTTAGGATACTTTGTTGAGGGGAGATTGGCTGCATATTTGTTTTATAGAAAAAATGGCAAAGAAATAAATATACTGGAATATGGCTGCTCTGACTCCTCAAACAAAGAGATACCTTTGATGGAGTTTATAAAATTTATTATAAACAATGAAAATGCAGAAGCAATTAAATATCCAAAGGCAATTGGCCTTGAGCTTACTGGATGTACTGAGTATAAAGACAATAGTTTGATGTTAAATCTTATTACTCCTTTCAAGCTGGAAGGCTTACTTGTTGATTCAACCGAAAAATTGATAAGTATCCTGACAAGAGAGCCAAATAAATTTCTGTTTTGGGGCACTGATAATTTTTAACAAGGCATAAAAATTGCTTGCAGAAGGGAGATATCAAAAAATGTTTAAAATTGTTCCAAAGCCTAAAAAACTTGATTTTACAGGGAAATGGTTTGAGTTCAATGGTTTTGAAAACATTCCAGATTTCATTTCAAGAGAGTTTTCAATACCAAAAGGCTCATGGAAGATAGAGATTGTCGAAAGACCTGGAACAGGTATTTCAATAGAGGACAAAAAAGTAAAGGTCTGGGGAAATGTTAATGTTGCTTATGCCACCTTAGTTCAGCTCTTAATTCAAAGAAGAGATGCACTGCCGCAAGTCACAGTAGAAGAGGAATTTAGATTTTATTTTAGAGGCTTTCATCTTGATATTGCGAGGGGCGGAGTGCCCAGTTTTTCAACTTTTAAAAACATATTGAGATGGCTATTTTTGCTCAAATATAACTACTTTGCAATATACTTTGAAGATCTTTTTCCATGGGAAAAACATCCTAAGATAGGGGCAGGTAGAGGAAGATTAACAAAAGAGGAGTTAAAAGAAATTATAGAGTACGGCAAAAATCTTGGAATAGAAGTATTTCCATCCTTAGAGTTAACAGGTCACATGGAGAATATTTTATCAATTCCAGAGTACTCTAAATATAGTGAATGGTATTTACCAAGAGAAGGATGCCTTGACTTGTCGAGTGAAGAAGCAAAAAAATTCGCTTATGAACTTTTAGAAGAAGTATTAGAGTTTTTCCCATCTAAGTACGTTCACATCGGCGGGGATGAGACATGGGCACTCGGCAGAGGAAAAAGCTTGGAAAAGAATTGGGCATTTGAAGGGCCAAAGCTATATGAAGAACATCACAAAAACATGATAGATATGGTAGAAAAATACAGAAAGATTCCTATCATGTGGGCAGATATGCTAACAGGTATGTTTCTGAGGCCTGATGAAAGGAAGGTATGGGAGAAACTTTTGCAAAGCGATATATGGCAAAGGACAATTTTAGCCAACTGGGACTATGCAGCAATGCCCAAGGAGCATTTTATAAACAGGATTGAAAGTCTTGGAAAGAATTACCAATCAAATCAGATAGTGTGTCCGGGTTTTTCTAATTGGAACAGGTTTTATCCTGACTTTGAAGTAGCAATTGAGAACATAAAAAATTTTATTGAGGCTGCTAAGACAAAAGGCATTCAAGGCTTTTTGGTGACATCCTGGGGTGATGATGGTCAGGAGTGTTTGTTTAGTTTTTTATATCCGCTTTTTGTTGCTACAATTGAGCTTGCTGAAGGTGATGGGGATTGGGAGAAAAGTTTTATTATTCTTTCTGGTGAAAATGAAAAACTGTTTGATGTGCGAAAAGTCTTTGGTACGTCGAAAATTGCAAGTAATATAAAAGGTCTATTGTATGGAAGCAAAGAGGTTGTGCAAATGGGGACTTCTGAGAAACAAGGGTTAAAAAGGTGTTTTGAAGAAGCTTTGCAAAAGGCTATTGGTGCAAATCTTCCTGAAGATTTAGCATTTATCCGGCAGGCTATAAGAGTAGCGATAAAAAGGCTTGAGAATACAGTGACAGCAGGTGATTTAATTGAGCTTGGAAGTTATTACTGCAGGCTGTGGCGTAAAGAGAGGAAAAAGGAAGGGCTTGATAGGATTGTTGGAAGGTTTTGGGCAGCAGCTGGCAGAGATGATTTGGGATTGTAAAAAAATTAAGACAATATTTTGAGGTGTTTTTAAAAATGAGAAAAAAGTTTTTAGTCAAAAAGATTTTCAATGGATATTCGTTCATCAGAGACAATGTCTTGGTTGTAGAAGATGGAATAATTCTGGGAACGCAAAATGGAATTGATATTGGAAAAGATGAGATTATAGACAGAAGAGATTTTATTTTATCACCTGGATTTGTTGACAAACACACACATGGTATTGGTGGAGTTGATTTTTTTGATACTACAGAGAATGATTTAAAAACAATCCAAAACTACTATTTTAAACATGGTGTTACAACTATACTGCCAACAATTGTATCAGCACCGTTTGAAAACATATATAAGCTTGCAAGAGCTATCAAAGAGGCAAAGAAAGACCCAAATTTTAAGCTAAACATCCCCGGGATATTCTTAGAGGGGCCATTTATAAACCCTGCCAAAAAAGGTGCACATGATGAGAGGTTTTTGCAAATGCCGACAGTTGAGAAATTAGAGGAATTGATTTCTAACTGTGAAGAAAAAATTATTGACATTGCGCTTGCACCAGAACTACTTGACAATCCCAATAAGTTTATCTCAAAGGCTATCGAACATAAAATCAATATCTCTCTTGGTCACACAGAAAGCAGTTTTGAACAGGCAGCAAAAGCACACACGCTTGGTGCCAAAAATATTGTTCACCTTTTTAACGCAATGCCACAGCTACATCACAGACAGAATTCTATTACAACTTATGCGCTTTTGAATGATATAAAAGTAGAGCTAATTTGCGACCTTATTCACCTTTCACCTGAGATTATTAAACTAACATACAAGCTGAAAGGTGCAGAGAACATTATACTAATCAGTGATTCTATTGCTGCAACAGACCTTAGTGATGGTGAATACAGTTTAGGAAGCCTTAGAGTAAAAGTTGAAAATGGAATTTGTAAATTAGCAGACGGTACCATCGCTGGCAGCACATTGACAATTGATAAGGCAGTGAAGAACCTGGTAAAAATCGGAATTAGATTAGAAGATGCTCTCATGGCAGCAACTTACAATCCATCAAAACTTTTTTCACTTGAGTGCGCTACGATAAAAGAAGGCTTTAGGGCAGATTTTGTATTGATGGATGAGGATTTAAATGTAAAAGAGGTATATGTTGGGGGAGAGCTTGTATATAAGGCCTGATAAATTTCAAAACAAACTCTCCCTGAACTGACTTGGTGTAAGCCCGGTATACTTTTTGAACACTTGAGAAAAATACTTCTCATCAGAAAAACCAACCATATTTGCAACCTGATATGTTTTTAAGCTGGGGTTTTTCAAAAGTTCCTGAGCTTTTTGAATTCTAATTTTGTGCAGGTAATCAACAAAATTAATCTTCAATTCCCTTTTAAATAGAATGCTCAAATACGCAGGTGTTACATATACCTCTTTTGCAACACTTTCTAATGTGATGTTTTTGTTATAGTTTTTTTCAATGAAATTAATAGCTGCTTTAACGATTAGATTTTTGTTTTCACTCTGCTCAATTTTGTCTGCTGTTGCATTTAAAAAGCTAAGTAGCGATGCTTTAAGCAGTTCTTTTTTCTCAGTTTTTAAAATGTTTTCAAAAACCTTGCTATTTACTACGTCATTTAAATCAATACATTTTTCATGGCAGACTTTGATGATGCTGCCCAGTAGTGCCAAAACGGCTGACTTTATAAACCATTTGTTGAATGTATTGATGGCATACAATGAATTTATAAAGTTTTCAACTTTTTCTTTAATAGTATCTTTTTGGCATAGCAAGAGGCTATTTATTATTGCTTTTTCCTCATCGATTGGGTAAAGTAGGGTATTTTTGTTAAGGCAAATATCATCATAGTATAATATGTCAATATCATCTGCAAAGAATTTGAGCTCTAAAGCATTTAAAGCTTGTTCATAACAGAAGTTAATTTTTTCAATTTTATCAATCCACCTGCTAACTCCAAAGTAAAGTTTCAGTCCAAGTTTTTTATCAACAATTTTTTTAACTTTTGTAAGAATATCATCCATCATTTCTCTATCAAATTCAAAGTCAGAATTAATTAATATGACTATTTCATTTCTACCTCTGAAAACTTCTGCTCTAAAGTCTTCTAATTCTTCTTGAATTAAATTCACGCACGCAAGAGTGTACGCTTCTTGTTTTACAAAAGAAGTTGGATAAGTATTGGATACATTTTCAATATCAAATTTGGCAAGAGCAATGCAATATTTTCCAGATGAAAGTTTTATATTGTACCTTTCAAAGAGCTTTTCTATCTCTTCCTTGCTTCGGATGCCAAATATAACCTCATTTAAGATTCTCTCTTTTAAAATTGGCAAAGTTTCATTGTAATATTCTATGAATCTGTTTATCAGGGTTTCTTTTTCCCTTTCTTTTTCAAGAACGTTTTTGGCCTTCAGCACTGCATCTAAGACTTCTTTCGGTCTGCAGGGCTTTAGCAAATAATTCAGGCTCCTTAACTCAAGTGCTTTTTGGGCGAAGTAAAAGTCATCATACCCGCTTAAGATTACACTTTCAAATATATATCCTTCTTTTTTGGCATTTTCAATTACTTGAAGTCCATCAAGCTTTGGCATTTTGATATCTATCAAAACAATGTCAGGACAAAGCTCTCTGATTTTCTCAAGTGCCTCTTCACCATTTGTTGCAAATCCAATAATCTCAATGCCGTTACCTCTCCAGTCAACAAGAGTTGAGATGCCTTCAATTACTTCCGGTTCATCATCGGCTATAAAAAGTTTAATCATTATCTTTTCACTCCTTCAAACTCTATGTCTTCTATTGGCAGCGTTAATATTACCTCTGTACCTTGACCAGATTGACTCTGTATACTTAGATTGTATCGATTTTCATAGTAAAGTTTAAGCCTCTCATTTACATTTTTAATGGCATAGCCAAAATTATTTTCCTTTCCCGATTCTAAAAGTTCTTTGACTTTATCAAGTTGTTCTTTTGACATTCCAGTTCCATTATCTTTTATAGAAAAACAAAGTTTATCTTTGTCTTTTTTACCTGTTATTTCAATGTAAGTTTGTGATGTTGAATTTTCCATTCCATGTACAATGGCGTTTTCAACAAATGGCTGAAGTATCAATTTGGGTATATAATAATCCTCTATCTCAACGTCGATCTCTACTGAATACTTAAGTCTATTTTTATACCTTTTGCTCTGCAAAAAAAGATAATGTTCTATTAGTTCTTTCTCACCTTTTACCTGAATAAACTCACTTCCTCTGTTTAAGGTAAGTCTAAAGAGTCTTGAAAGAGAATAAATCATTTCGCTTATTTCACTGTCATGGGATTTTTCGGCCTTCCAGAATATAGTATCCAAAGTATTATAAAGGAAGTGAGGATTTATCTGAGCCTCAAGTGCTTTTAGTTCGGCTTCTTTTTTGTGAATTTCCAACTTTAATACTTTGTTTATCAACTCATTTATTTTTTCGACCATATTATTGTATTCAGAAACAACTATTGCAATTTCATCACTGGCGTATTGGTCAATTTTTACCTGTTCTCTTAAATTACCCTGACGCACTTTTTTCATAGAATTTACAAGTTTCTGAAGGGGAGCTGTGAGCATTGAAGAAAAGTACATTGAAATTACAAAAGCAAATATCAAACACATAATAAGTACTCTTATATACAAAAGAACAAACGAATTTCTAATTGAATTTATAGCATTTTCAAGTGAAACTATACTAACAAATCGCCAGTTAGATGTCGAAATATAACTTGAGGTTATCAAAAGTTTTGATGAATTGGCGGTGATTATTTCATTTTCTCTGCTGAGGATGTTTTCATTTAAAAGTTTTTGGGCAAATGTAGCCGTAAACTGCGGTGTTGTACTCTCAAGAGAGATTATTCTATTGTTACTATCGACTATAAAAAAACATGCTTCTTTTTCTTTTAAATCTTCTAAGTATATTTTCTCAATAGTTGGTATATTTATACAAATTATGAGTAATCCTGCTGGTTCATATGTGTTGTAATCCAAAAGGAGTCTTGCCATTGCTATTTTTGGGTAATTGTTTTTTGAAATCAAGGTGAAAGGTAGGCTGTTCAGGCTCAGCCACATAGGAGCACCTCTGTTTTTGACAACTTGTTTAAAAAAATCTGTCTGTTTTATTTCGAAAAAATCTGCAACTCCAGTGCTGTTGTCATTTGAAAAGTAATATTTATCACCTTGAAAAGAATAAAGCATAATAAAGCTTATATAATCCTTGGAAGCAAGAAGGCTTGCCAGGGGCTCTAAAGAATATTTTGTAAAATCTGGACGCGGGTTTATGAAGTTTTGCACTCTCTGATCTAAAAAAAGAAATGATGAAAGTTCATTTACATCCCTTTGAAGAAAGTCTATGCTGGATGCAATTCTTTTTGTATCTCTCAAGAGCAGATTTCCAACCTCTTCTTTAAGCTGGTTTGTTGAAATTGTATATGAGAATAAAGCCAACACCAAGGAGGTTATTACTATTATGCTGTAGAAGAGAATGAGTATCTTATATTTTATACTCAGCCGTAAAAAATGTTTTTTGAGCTTTAAAAGCATTTTACCCAAACACCTTCTTTTTTAAACTCACTTTTATTCTACAGGTCAAAGTATATTATACAACTTCATATATAAAATTCACAAGATATTCTTTTTTAGAAATGCATCTTGCTATCAATCATCATAATTTTAATAGCAATTAATAACTTATATACTTGAAATATCCATAAAAAATACAAACCAAATTTAAAGATTGTCATCTTAAAATTGTGAATGTATGCTGATATAATTTAACCAAGAAAAATTCATTTCCAACATTTGATTTTGGGGCGCCCCAGAGAGGTCTTTAAAAATTAAATAAGAAAAATGCAAAAAGGAGGAAAAAGTGATGTCAAAGAGAACCTTAAAAGTATTTATTTCGGTTTTACTTGTAACAGTAATGATCGTTAGCTTATTAGCAGGTTTTCAAGGTACTTTTACAGCTTCTGCATCGACTAAAAAAACAGTAGAAATCAAATTTTTCTCCAACCTACCAGATAGGACGTCTAACCAAGGCAAACTTGAACAGATGTTAATTGACAGCTATATGAAAGCAAATCCTAATGTCAAGATTAAGGTTGAAGCACTTCAGGATGAACCTTACAAACAAAAGTTCAAAGTTTATGTTGCAACAAATCAGATGCCAGACATTTTTATGGTATGGGGGCAGCCATCTTTCTTCTTGCCGGTTATGAAAGGTGGATATGCAGCTGAAATAAAGCCAGAACAAATAAAAAACTATGGTTTTAAAACATCATCGTTAAAAGATTTTATGTATAATGGCAAAATATACGGACTTCCAAGAAATACAGACTTTATGGTGCTCTATTATAACAAAGGACTGTTCAGTAAATACAATGTAAAAGTACCAACAACATTTAGTGAGCTTTTGGATGCAGCGAAAGTATTCAGGAAAAATGGAATTGCTCCGATTGCAATAAACGGTAAAGATAAGTGGATACTGGCAATTCTGTATCAGGAGCTTGTTGTGAAAGAGAGCGGAGACCAAAAATTAATTTACGATGCAATTTCGAAGAAATCTGTATCCAAGAACCAGATTCTTTTAAAAGCTGCAAAAGACTTAGTTGAGCTTGTGAATGTAGGTGGATTTCAGGATGCATTTGTTGCAGCAGATTATGGAGCAGCAAACAACTTATTTGCTCAAGAAAAAGCAGCAATGTACTATATGGGTTCATGGGAAGTTGGAATGGCAGCAAATCCAAACTTCTCTGATTCTTTCAAAAAGAATGTTGATGCAACATACTTCCCAATAATATCAGGTGGCAAGGGCAAAAAGACAGATATATTAGCATGGCACGGCGGTGGATATGCAGTCTCTGCAAACTCAAAGGTTAAGAATGAAGCAATGAAACTTCTTCTTTACATGATGCATCCAACAAGATGGGCAAAGATTGGTTGGCAGCAGGGACTTGTTGTTCCAGGACAGAACTGGGAAAAGTTTATGACGGGAAAAGAAACAGTTCTCCAGAAAAAGCTGACACAGATATTTAGCAGTGCAACATCTGTAAGTGGTACAGTATGGCAAGATGCGTTCACTCCAAACTTCAAGACAGAGGCAGAGACACTTTGCCAGATGCTTGTTGCAAAGGCTATTACACCTGAAAAGTTCTTGTCAAAGATTGAAGAACTTGCAAAGTTAGAAGTTAAGTAGTTCTAAAAATTAAATTACCTGCTCCCAGGATATCAAAAAGAACATCTTGGGAGCAGGAATTTTATTCACAAGAGGTGACAGTATGCAAAAAGTATTATCAGACAAAAAGACAATTTTGTTGCTGGTTTTGCCGGGACTTTTGATATATACATTTGCAATTCTTTTCCCAATTATACTCAGCATATATCTTGGAATGACTGATTGGTCAGGGATTGGTAAGCCAAATTTTATAGGTCTTGAAAATTTCAAAAAGATAATATTTTCAGATACCACATTTTGGAAATCTCTTAGAAATGCAATATTCCTTGCTCTTGCGTATGTGTTTGTTCAGCATCCAATTGCATTGATTTTTGCTATTATGATTGACAAAATTGGAGGAAAACCTGAAAAAGTTTTTAGAACAATTTTCTTTATACCTTGCGTGATACCAGTTGTTGTAACATCGCGTATGTGGGTAAGCTTGTATGATCCTCAATATGGACTAATTAACAAGATACTTGACTTTTTACACTTAGGTTTTTTGAAACAGCAGTGGCTGGGTGACATGAAAACAGCTCTAATATCAGTGATTATAATCTGTATGTGGCAGGGTTTTGGCTGGGCGCTTTTGATTTACTACGCGGGTCTAAAAGGCATACCAGAAGAACTTTATGAGGCTGCAAGAATTGATGGTGCAACAGGTTTTAAGCTCTATACAAAGATTACTGTACCATTACTAAAGCCTGTTATTAAAGTCAACTTTACCATAGCTATCATCTATGCTTTGAAACAGATGGAAACAGTTTATTTGACTACAAACGGTGGTCCCGGCGATGCGAGCCAGTTTTTAGCCAACTATTTGTATATCAGAGCATTTAACTCATACCAATATGGATATGCAAATGCAATATCTGTTTTGTTTGTAATTGCATGCTTGGCTGTAAATATCTTTTTCCAGAAAATATTTAAATCAGAAAATTATGAGTTTTAACATCAAATGGGAGGTTTTGACGTGTCAAAGCAAAGTAGTATTGCTAAAAGAGACAAAACAATCCTTCTTATTTTGCTTGGAGTATTTTCAATTGGACAACTGTTTCCGCTTGTTTGGTTGGTTGATTTTTCTCTTTGCAAAAGTGGAGATGTATATGGTGCGAATATCCTCAAAATACCTTCCCCACCACAGTATATAAACTATATTGTTGCTTGGAGAGATGGAAAAATTCCGCAGTATTTTATAAATAGTGTAATAGTAAATTTTGTATCAGTTTTTCTTGTTGTTCTATTTTCACTTATGATGGGGTATGCATTTGTAAGGATGAACTGGAAATGGAGCAACAGAGTTTTAACTTATGTTCTTTTAGGGTTGATGATACCAATCCATGCAACTCTTCTTCCGAACTTTGTTATTTTCAGACAGCTCAATATTCTTGATTCATATTTTGCACTAATAATTCCGTACGTTGCATTTTCGCTGCCACAAGCAGTGTTCTTGATGACGGGGTTTATAGGAAGCATACCTCGGGCTTTAGAAGAATCAGCAATTATAGATGGCTGCGGTATATTTAGAATTTTATTTCAAATTATTTTACCACTTTCAAAACCTGCGCTGGTAACTGTAACTGTTACTACATTTCTGAATACATGGAACGAATTTATTATGGCAGCAACATACTTAACATCTGACAGGTTCAGGACTCTGCCGTTTTCTGTCTACAACTTTGCAGGTCAGTATGCATCTAACTACGCAGTTCAGTTTGCTGTAATGACAATAGTAGCTCTTCCATCATTGATTGTGTATATTGCCCTGAACGAACAGGTCACAAAAGGGGTTACCCTGGGTGCTGTGAAGGGGTAAAGTTTGATTTATGGCAAAAATATAAATTTTGAAGTGCTCTCAAGAGAAAAAGTTGGATATTGTGACAGAAGGGGAGGATAGAATGAAACGAGGGGGAGCAAAGTTTCTTTCGGTACTACTTGTAGTTTTAGTACTTTTGCAATGGACAATACCCCTGAGAGGAATAGCGCACGGGCAGAATGACTTATCAGGACACTGGGCTGAAAATGAATTAAAAAAATGGGCAGAAAAGGGAATTTTAAAAGGTTATCCAGATGGAACAATCAGACCAAATGCGACAATTACAAGAGCAGAGTTTGTAGCGTTAATTGATAGGATATGCAATTATGTAGAGAAGTCACCGAATGTGTTTAAAGATGTTGAACCTCAAAAATGGTATGCAGATGTTATTTCAAAAGCTATCGCGGCAGAGATTATAAAAGGTGACGACAGAGGAAGATTTCGTCCAAATGATCCAATAAGCCGCCAAGAAGCTGGTGTAATATTTGCAAAGGTCTTCAATTTAGAATCTGCAAATAAAAATGTTTTAAACAAATTTAGTGATTCAGCTGAAATTGCAGAGTGGAGCAAGGATGCCCTCAGTGCTATGGTTGAAAAAGGATATTTGATTGGAAGGAAAAACAATAGAATTGCTCCTAATGACTATTTAACACGTGCAGAGTGTGTAAAGATTATAGGCAGGATAGTAGGAGAACTTATAAATAAAGCAGGCACATATACAGAGAAAATAAAGGGGAATGCAGTAGTTAATACAAAGGATGTTACCTTAAATAATATGAGCATTGAGGGCGATCTATACTTGACAGAGGGAATAGGAGATGGAGATGTTGTACTTAACAATGTAAATGTTAAGGGTCGTGCAATAATCAAAGGTGGTGGAGAAAACACAATAACCATAAAAGATTCAGTAATTCAAGGTTCCCTGCTTATTAAAAAAGCGAATGGAAGAATAAGAGTAGTTATTAATGGCTCAACCCAAATTGGTGGAACTGTGCAATTGCTCTCAGGTTCGACTTTAGAAGAGGATAATGTTACTACAAAAGGTTTTGACAAAGTAGTGGTGCTTGAATCTGTTATACCCGGGCAAGAGGTTACGTTAAAAGGAGATTTTTCAGAGGTAGAAGTTAAGGCTTCAAATGTAAAGATAAATATTCAAAATGGTACAATTGCGTTGCTAAAGATTAATGAAGCAACAAAGGGCGTAAGTGTCCAGTTGTCTAAAGATGCAGTGATAAATACGTTAAATGCTCATAAAGATGTTAGCGTTGAGGGCAATGGAACTATACGTTCATCAAACATTGAAATTAAAGGAGTTTCCTCCAAGACTAGCAAAGAAACTTCTTCCCAGACAGGTAGGATATCTACCGGAGGAAATGAAACAGGTACTTTAACAGCTGGAGAAACGACTTCATCACAAGGAACAAGTACCCAGACAGGTGGAACAACAGGAGGAAGTGTGGCAAGTTTTCCTTCGACCGGTGGAACATCTTCCTCTGGGAATGTAAGAACAGCTCCAACAACGCCTACGAATCTTACTGTAACAGTGTCTGCCTATAATATTGTTGATTTGAGCTGGGGAGTTGTTGAAGGAGCAACAGGGTATAATTTATATCGTGCTGAAAGTGTTAATGGACAATATGTTAAGATTAACACATCTGTTATAACAACTCCGTGCTACAAGGATACGACGGTTGCTCCAAACAAAACATATTATTATAAAGTTTCAGCAATTAATGCTAATGGCGAATCTGCATTATCAAATGCTGTGAATGTGACAACAGCAACTGTTCCTTCCGTGGGTGAATGGAAACTTGTATGGAATGATGAATTTAACGGCACACCAGGAAGTGGTTTGGATACAAGTAAGTGGGTGTATGAAACAGGTGGAAGTGGTTTTGGGAATAATGAGCTTCAGTACTGCACGGACAGAACAGAGAACGTCTATATAGAGCAAGACCCGAATAATCCCAGCAACAGGTTTTTGGTAATCAAAGCTATAAAAGAAAATTATGGGGGAAAAGAGTACACATCCGGCAGAATTAAAACAGAAGGCAAATTTGATTTTACGTATGGAAAAGTAGAGATAAGAGCTAAGCTTCCATACGGCGGAAAAGGAATAGGAGCTTCTTTTTGGATGCTTGGAAGCAACTATAATACAGCTGGATGGCCGAACTGTGGTGAAATTGATGTGATGGAATGGAATGGCAATACCCCTACAAAGATATACGGCACAATTCATGGACCGGGCTACAGTGGGGGAGATGGGATAGGCACATGGCATGAATATCCAGGAGGGTTTTCTAACGAATTTCATACTTACGCTATTGAGTGGGAACCAAATGTAATTCGTTGGTATTTTGATGGACAACTTTATCAAGAAAGAAGAGTAGAGGACCTCTTTGGTAAGACATGGGTGTTTGTTCATGACTTCTTCATGATTTTAGGATTAGGTGTTGGAGGTACTTGGGTTGGCAATCCAGATGGAACTACAGTATTTCCACAAAAATATGTAATTGACTATGTACGAGTATACCAAAGAGAAGGTAAC
The DNA here is from genome assembly GCF_000166775.1 of Caldicellulosiruptor kronotskyensis 2002. NCBI lineage: Bacteria > Bacillati > Bacillota > Caldicellulosiruptorales > Caldicellulosiruptoraceae > Caldicellulosiruptor > Caldicellulosiruptor kronotskyensis. Next base: position 161,944 of record NC_014720.1, read on the forward strand.
GTTTATCCTAACCCTCCAAGTAGAAAGTTAGTTCAGATTAAGAATGTAGAAAATGGACAGTTTGTATGTGCTGATAAGTTTAATGGCGATTATCTCTATGCAAACAGATCTTCTGCAGCGTTGTGGGAGACATTTGAACAAAAAGACCTTGGTAATGGTAATATTGCGTTAATAGCTCTTTCAAACTATAAATACGTGAGCGCTGACAATGCAAACAACCAGTTGGTTGCTTCTAAAGAAACTATTGGTGCGACAGAGACATTCAAAGTTGTAGTCAATGGTGACGGCACAAAGTCTCTTCTGTGCTTATCAAATAACAAATATGTTTCGGTAGGAAGTTCATATATATTAGAAGCAACAGCTTCTACAGTAGGAAATTCTGAAAAGTTCATCATCTATTCTACACCGACAACTCCAAGAGGCCTTACTGCAACCTCGGTTAGAAATTATTCTGTAACTCTTAGCTGGACAGCTGTGGAAGGTGCTGCAGGGTACAATATATATCGCTCGGCAAAAAGTGGTGGCCCGTACTCAAAAGTAAATACTGTAGCTGTTACTTCCACAACCTATACGGATGCAACTTTGAGTCCAGGAAATACTTACTATTATAGGATTACTGCTGTAAACGCACTTGGAGAATCGGAAATGTCAGAAGAGATTTTTGTTACAACACCTACTGAGTTGACTGCTCCATCTGCTCCTACAGGGCTTTACATGGTATCAAGCACCGAAAATTCAATAACTATAAGCTGGACACAGGTAGCAGGAGCAACAGGATATAATGTCTACCGCGCAGCTGAAAGAAATGGAACATACACGAAGGTTAATGAATCACCTATAGAAAATGTTAGTTATACAGATACAGGTTTGAGTACTGGTGCAGCTTACTTCTATAAAGTTACTGCCGTGAATGCAGCAGGCGAATCAGATATGTCAGATGTTCTGTTTGCTACGACATCAGGTTATGGGGTCTCTGGAGGCAGGTCTTACTCTTATATAATAGCGGTATCAAACTCCAAGTTTGTTCGGGTTGATCCTAGCAATGCATGGAATCCTCTTACTGCATCAGCAAGTGATGCATCTACAGATGCTGAGCTATTTGAAATAGTATTTAAAGCTGATGGCAATGTTGGTTTTGCGTCAAAGGCACTGAATAACAACTTAGTATGCGCAGACTCATGGAGTACTCCTGACTATAAACTTCTTCCAAGAAGTAGTTATAGTGCAGATCCAGGTGGTTGGGAAACATTCACATTAGTGCCGCAAGGAGATGGAACTATTGCAATTAAGGCAAACAATGGTGGAAGGTTCGTAACAGTTGAGCCAACAACAGGTATTTTGAAAGCGACCAGCGCCACAGTAGGGGTTAATGAAAAGTTTATCATCGTCACACCATACGCACCTGGCCAACCATCTGTCACTATTGATGAAGTGCTTGATAATTCAGTTACTTTCCACTGGTCAGTACCATCATCCTCAGTTGTAGCAGGTTATAATGTATATCGTGCTACCACCAGTGGTGGACCTTATATCAAGCTCAACAAAGCTCTTTTGACAACAACCAGTTATACAGATACAAGTATGACAGCAAACACCACCTATTACTATATAGTTGCTGCGGTGAATGCAAGAGGAGAAACAAAGTCTCCAGAAGTAATGGTAAAAACACTTAGTGGACCAATACCTGCAATACCAACTGGTTTAGACATAACTTCTTGTACGCAAAATTCTATTACGTTAAACTGGAATGCGGCAGCAGGTGCACAAAGTTATAATATCTACCGTTCTACAAGTAGATTTGGAACATATGTTAAGATAAACACAGAACCAATAACGTCAACAACCTACACCGATACCAACTTAACAACCACTTCATATTACTATAAGGTAACAGCAGTCAATGAAAATGGAGAAACCAAAATGTCAGAGCCTATATCTTTAGAAAAGAAATTGTTTGGTCCAAATGTCTATATATTTGATCCGAATGATGCGCCGGCTGATGTTCAAGCTGTTTGTACAAGCATATTCAAGCAACAAGAGGCAGCTCAATTTGGAAATGGTAGATATGCACTTTTATTCAAACCAGGGACATACAGCACTGATGTCAAAGTTGGCTTCTACACCGAAGTACTTGGTTTAGGAAGACTGCCTACAGACACAACCATCCATTCGCTGACTGTTGATGCTGCTTGGATGCCCAATAACAATGCAACATGTAATTTCTGGCGTGGTGCTGCAAATCTTACTGTAGCTACTGACACTAAGTGGGCTGTATCACAAGCTGTATCTTTAAGACGCGTAAAAATCAACGGGAAGTTAACATTACATGATGCGGGTGGATGGGCAAGTGGTGGCTTCTTGGCAGACTCATACATTACAGGTGTTGTAGAATCCGGTTCTCAGCAGCAATGGTTCTCACGAAACACTTACTGGCAAGCTTGGGACGGGCAAGTTTGGAACATGGTATTTGTAGGTGTTAATAATCCACCACCTGGGACATGGCCTGAGACAAAATATACCACAGTTGAACGAACACCAGTGATGAGGGAGAAGCCGTTCATTTATATTGACGAAAATGGACACTATAATATTTTTGTTCCAGCTGTCAGATCTGACACGGTAGGAATTTCGTGGAATAACGATATGGGTCCAGGTACATCAATACCAATTGAAGAATTTTACATTGCACACCCGGACAAAGATACAGCTGATACAATTAATGCAGCGCTTGCTCAAGGGAAACACTTGCTTTTGACCCCTGGTATATATAATTTAGATAAGCCTATTGAAGTTAATAATCCTAATACTGTTGTACTTGGAATTGGATTGGCAACATTAAGAGCTGTCAATGGTTGCATACTCTTAAAAGTTGCTGATGTAGATGGAGTTATAATTGCAGGAATCCTATTTGATGCAGGGGAGAAAACATCACCTGTACTGTTAATGGTTGGACAGGAGAATTCTTCAGCTAATCATTCTAATAAACCAATTACATTAAGCGATCTTTACTTTAGAGTAGGCGGGGCTGGTGTTGGCCGAGCAGATGTATGCGTTGTAGTAAATAGTAGCAATGTGATCGGAGATCATTTCTGGGTATGGCGTGCTGACCATGGCGATGGCGTTGCTTGGGATTTAAACACTACCAAAAACGGCATGATAGTTAATGGCAATGATGTCACTATGTATGCTCTATTTGTTGAACATTTCCATGAATATCATGTGGTATGGAATGGCAGTGGTGGACGCACATATTTCTATCAATGTGAGCTACCTTATGATGTACCTAAACAAGAAAGCTGGATGAGCCATAATGGTACAGTAAAAGGCTATGCATCATATAAGGTTGCAGACACAGTAACATCTCATGAGGCATGGGGACTTGGAATATATTCATACTTCAGAGATGCACAAGTTGAGTGCAATAGTGCTATAGAGGTTCCAAATAATTCAGGTGTCAAAATACACAATGCATGCACTGTAAAGTTAGCGGGTTATGGTGGTATAAAACATGTGGTCAATAACACTGGAGAACCAGTAAATGTAGCAGGACAGAGAAGCATTGTAACAGAATATTGCAACAATGTTGATCAGCCTGAAATTTCACCATCTACTGGGGTTTATTCTTCAGAGCAGATGGTTACAATAACCTGCTCGACAGCAGATGCAACTATAAGGTATACCTTAGATGGCACAGAGCCTACTGAGACAAATGGAATAACTTATAGTGGACCATTTACTGTCTCGTTTGGCACAATTGTTATCAAAGCAAGAGCGTTCAAGGAAGGAATGAATCCCTCCTATGTTACGACTGCTACAATAACTGTTACTGACAGCCTGTCATTTGGAAAGCCTGCTACTGCATCGTCCACAAGAAGTGGAAGTGGAAATACTCCCGACAAAGCATTTGACGGGGATTTGAAGACACGCTGGGAGTCAGAACAGAGAGATCCTCAGTGGATAATGGTAGATCTTGGACAGAGCTACAGCATTACTGGAGTTAAGATTGTATGGGAGACTGCCGCAGCAAAAGAATATAAGATACAAGTATCAAGTGATAATATAAACTGGACTGATGTCTATACAGTTACTGACGGACAACCAGGACACACTTTGGATATAAGTTTTCCATCAGTAGTTGGTAGATATGTAAGAATGTATGGTATTTCCAGAGCTACAAGTTGGGGCTATTCCATATATGAATTTGAAGTGTATGGCAACAAAGTTGCTACACCAGTTATAACACCTGCTTCAGGCACATATGTGGGATCTCAAATAGTTACAATAACATGTGACACAGAAGGTGCAACAATAAGGTATACCATTGATGGTTCCAATCCAACCCCAAGCTATGGAATTATATATGAAGGACCGTTTACGATAACTACAACAACCACCATTAAAGCAATTGCTTATAAAGAAGGTATGTATACATCGAATATGCGGACAGAAACTATAATAATCACAAATAACCTGGCACTGAAAAAACAAGCTACAGCATCGACAGGGAACGCAAGCTTAGCATTTGATGGCAATATGAATACGCGATGGGAGTCAGAGTGGAATGACCCACAATGGATTGCTGTGGATTTAGGTGCTGTTTACAATATTACAGGAATTAAGTTGGTTTGGGAAACAGCTGCTGGGAAGGATTACAAGATACAAGTTTCATTGGACGGTCAAACATGGACAGATGTCTTTGAACGCTTAGGTTGGACGGGGGGAACTGACGAAATTACGTTAGACACACCTGCCCAGGGGCGCTATGTTAGAATGTATGGAACTGCCCGAACAACAGGATATGGTTATTCACTCTGGGAGTTTGAAGTGTATGGGAGCAAGTAAAAAAAAACAACTGGAGAAATCCGAGGGGGAGTTTTTATTCTCCCCTTCGGATAAATATTATTAGTCCGTATAAATTTTATACTAAGTGGGGATATCAGCAGTGAATAATTCTGAGTTGACTAAGAGAGAAAAAGAAATAATAAAGTTGATTGCAAAGGGTTATAGCAACAAGGAAATCTCTAGTTTTTTAAACATAAGTGAGGGAACGGTAAAAACGTATATCAAAATTATTATGTTAAAACTCAATGCTCGGAGCAGAGTTGAGATCGCAGCTTACTATTTTCAAAATATTGATAAATTTAAAGAATAAGGTACATAAGATGGTAGAGGAAATACCTCTTTTAGACTATTCATTTGATAGTATGAAAAAAGAGAGATTTTTATAACTTTTTAAAGATGTAATAATAAAAGTAGAAGCAAGATATCATTTAGAAATGGAGAATATTGACCTATCAAAAAAGTAGCTGAAAAATATGCAAGAAAAAATCCAATAGACTTAAATAAAGGTGGTGAGAAACTCTAGTAAATAAAAACATTAGAGCATCTTAAAACATCTTATAGAAAATTGAGAAAGAGGAGGTTTCAGAAATGAAAAAATTTAAAAAAGTAATTGCACTATTTTTGTGTATTGCGTTCATTGAGGGGTTTTTCTTCTCTTCTCCAGTAATATCGAAAGCCGAGACAAATTTAGCATTGAACAAAGCAGTGACAGCATCATCTACGCAGGCTGGGTTGGATGTAAAGAGTGCAGTAGATGGGAATGTAAACACCAGATGGGGGTCAGACTGGTCAGACCCGCAGTGGATAAGTGTGGATTTAGGGAGTGTGTACAGTGTAAATAAGGTAGTACTCAGATGGGAGACGGCATATGGTAAGTCGTACAAGATCCAGGTATCGACGGACGGGATGAACTGGACGGATGTGTATTCGACCACAGCAGGAGATGGAGGAGTGGACGAGATAGTATTCAGTCCAGTGAATGCGAGATATGTGAGGATGTATGGGACAGAGAGAGGGACAGGTTGGGGTTATTCACTATGGGAGTTTGAGGTGTATGGTGGAGCAGCAGTTCAGGATACGACATGCGGAGGTAATTTAGCATTGAACAAAGCAGTGACAGCATCATCTACGCAGGCTGGGTTGGATGTAAAGAGTGCAGTAGATGGGAATGTAAACACCAGATGGGGGTCGAACTGGTCAGACCCGCAGTGGATAAGTGTGGATTTAGGGAGTGTGTACAGTGTAAATAAGGTGGTACTGAGATGGGAGACGGCATATGGTAAGTCGTACAAGATCCAGGTATCGACAGACGGGATGAACTGGACGGATGTGTATTCGACCACAACAGGAGATGGAGGAGTGGACGAGATAGTATTCAGTCCAGTGAATGCGAGATATGTAAGGATGTATGGGACAGAGAGAGGGACAGGCTGGGGTTATTCGCTGTGGGAGTTTGAGGTGTATGATAGCGAGGAAGTCGAGAAAGTAGCAACACCCGTAATAACACCTGGTACTGGGACATACACATCGGCGCAGACTGTGAGCATTACATGTGCGACGGCAGGGGCGACGATAAGGTACACAACAGATGGTACAGAGCCAACACCGGCAAATGGCATAGTATACAGTGGACCGTTTACAGTGACAGCAACAACCACAATAAAGGCGATAGCATATAAGGATGGAATGCTAAACTCAGATGTGGCAACAGCAGTGATAACGATAAATAGCACAATTCTTAGCGCACCTACAGGGCTTAAAGTGTCATCTGTTACCACTACATCAATAAGTCTGGAATGGTCTCCTGTCCCTGGAGTAAGTGGATATAATATATATCGTTCGTTTGTACCGGAAGGACCATATGTTAAAGTTAATTCGTCACCTATTACTTCTACAAATTATACAGACAGTGGATTAGATAGCGCTACCTATTATTACAAAGTTTCAGCTGTGAATGCAAGCGGGGAGTCAAATCTATCGGAAGCAGTATCTGCAAAAACAGTGCTTTATTTTGGTCCGCATGTAAAAATATTTGATCCGTCAATGTCATCAGCCGAGATACAAAGCATATGTGATACCATATTTGCAGAAATGGAAAAGAATCAGTTTGGAACACAGCGATATGCTCTTTTCTTTAAACCAGGTTCCTACAGTGTTAATTTAAGTGTGGGATTCTACACATCAGTTCATGGTTTGGGTAAAAGACCAGATGATGTAACAATAACAGGTTCAGTTCGTTGTGAAGCTGATTGGATGGACGGAAATGCCACATGTAATTTCTGGAGATCTGTTGAGAATCTTACAGTAATACCAACATATAGAGCAAACAATTTAGTATCAGCAGGGACAGAAACATGGGCAGCATCACAAGCTGCTCCTTTAAGGCGTGTACACATAAAAGGTGGCCTTTCGTTATGGGATCCTGGTTCAAACTATGATAAAAGCTGGTCAAGTGGTGGATTTATTGCTGACTCAGTGATTGATGGGCAGATTACCTCTGGTTCACAACAGCAATACTTTACAAGAAATACTCAAATGGGATCGTGGAGCGGCTCGAACTGGAACATGGTATTTGTTGGCGATATAGGTGCGCCCGCTGAACAGTGGCCAAATCCAGCATACACGGTAGTTAATCAAGCACCAGTAATACGTGAAAAGCCGTTCATTTATATTGACGATTCTGGAAATTACGCAGTATTTGTACCTGCTGTTAGAACTAACGCGCAAGGGATTAGTTGGGCGAATGGAATGGGAGAAGGAACTTCCTTATCTATGGACCAATTTGTTGTTGCGCATCCTGAGACATCAACTGCTGCAACGTTGAATCAAGCTCTAAGTCAGGGTAAGAATATTTTGTTCACACCGGGTATATATCATCTTAGTGAACCACTGCGCGTATCAAAACCAAACACAGTTATATTAGGTCTTGGGTTAGCAACTTTAGTACCCGATAATGGAACGCCAGCTATGACTGTTGCTGATGTTGATGGAGTAATAATTGCAGGAATACTTTTTGATGCTGGGCCAAATAATTCACCAGTATTGTTAGAAGTTGGACCTGAGGGTAGTACCCAGAGTCATGCTTCAAATCCAATTACACTCAGTGATTTGTTCTTTAGAGTAGGTGGTGCAGGTGTTGGAAAAGCGGATGTTTGTATTAAGATTAATAGCAATGACGTAATAGGTGATCATTTCTGGGTATGGCGTGCAGACCACGGTGATGGTGTAGGCTGGACAATAAATACCACAAAGAATGGAATTATTGTAAATGGCAACAATGTAATCATCTACGGACTGTTTGTTGAACATTTTCATGAATATCAGACGTTATGGAATGGAGAGAACGGGCGTGTATACTTCTATCAAAGTGAAATTCCGTATGATGTACCAAACCAAGAGAGTTGGATGGATGGAAGTGAAAACGGATATGCTTCATACAGAGTAGCTGATTCTGTAAATTCTCATCAGGCATGGGGATTAGGAGTGTACTCCTACTTTAGAGACGCGGATGTGAAATGCAATAGTGCAATTAAGGTACCAGCTAAACCAGGTGTGAGAATTTATCATGCTTGTTCAGTTTACCTTGCAGGATATGGAGAAATAACCCATGTTGTCAACCATACAGGGGACACTGCAAAGGCGGGCTATATGAGACAAACTATCGATGAATATTGTAACAACGTAGAACAACCAGATATAATGCCAAAGTCTGCAGTATACGGGACACCACAGACTGTTACAATCTCCACTGTAACACCAGGTGCAACAATCAGATATACAACAGATGGTTCTGAACCGACACCTACTACTGGAATGATTTACACGGGTCCCTTTAGCGTATCATCTACTACTACTATTAAAGCAATCGCATATAAGGAAGGTATGAATAATTCGCGAATAGCGACTACAACGATTAAAATTGATCCGGCTTATGCAAATGACATAGCGTTGAACAAGCCGGCAACCGCTTCATCAGGTAATGCAAGTCTTGCATTTGATGGTGATACAACCACGCGCTGGGAGTCTGCTTGGAGTGATCCACAATGGATAATGGTTGACTTGGAAGCTGTTTATAGCATAACAGGAGTTAAGTTAGTATGGGAAACTGCAGCTGCACGTGATTACAAGATTCAAGTATCATTGGATAAAGTAACCTGGATGGATGCATTTGTACGAACAAACGGAACGGGAGGCACAGAAAATATAACCTTTAACTCACCAGTTCAAGGTAGGTACGTACGTATGTATGGTATCGCGAGAACAACAAATTATGGATACTCACTATGGGAATTTGAGGTTTATGGTAATTAGTGGATGATATTGCAAAGAACATAATAGCCCCCAGAGCGTTAAAATTCCTCTGGGGGGTGACAATTAATTTAATAACAAAATTTGGTGGATTAACTAGTTGAAATAAAAAACTTAAAAAATTAATTCAAGTGGGGTTGGTAAGAGATGAGCAAATCCAGAGTAGCTAAATATTCGAAAAGATTTCTGATTTTTATATATATTATTTGCTTGATAAACTTGGTTCTCCCACTAAATTACCTAAGAGCAAATGCTGAAACGTCGTATTTAATCTCTGTAAATAGACCTTGCTATGCTTCATCTGTCAACGGAAGTGATACTCCTGAGCGAGCAACTGATGGTGATTTAGGAACATATTGGCAGGCTGCGTGGAACATCGATAATCAATGGATTGATGTAGATATTGGTAAAACAGCACAGATAAACAAGATAGTATTTAAGTGGCAAAGTGAATTAAGTTATGCTAAAAGATACAAAATTCAAGTTTCAGATGATGAAATTAACTGGCAAACGGTATATGTTAATGAAAATGGGACTGGTGGAGTACAAGTAACAGGACAAAACGGAATGGTGTATTATGAAGAGGAAATAACCATAAGTGCTACTGGACGCTACGTACGTATGTTTGCTGAAAAATCGGCATCGGGCTATGGAGTTGCACTCCGCGAGTTTGAGGTATATGGTTATGGTGGAGTGGTTTCACCTCCGACACAGGCAGTCAATCTTGCCTTAGGTAAATCATGCAGTGCATCATCCACAGCGACACCATGGTGGGCTCAACCCGGACAGTTAGATCCAAATAAAGCTGTTGATGGAGATAAATCAACATATTGGCAGTCAAAAGAAGGCAATGATCAATGGTTTCAAGTAGATCTTGGAAATATATATACTATCGGCAAGGTGAATATTATATGGGGTGAAGGAGAATTTGGGCGAATATATGACATCCAGGTATCCACAGATGGAATTAATTGGGAGACTGTATACAGACAAATATACGGAAATGGTGATCCTGAAAGCATTCCAGTCTATGCGGTTTGTAGGTATGTGAGAATGAAAGGAATAGCTATGGGAAGAGGCGGCGGATATTCGATTAAAGAGTTTGAAGTATATCAGTATGTACCAGGAGATCCACAAATAAGGCATCAAATTCCTTCATTACCATCTAAACAGATAGTAAGTGTTGGTAAAGGAAGCTATTTAATAGACGATGTAAATTGTGCTCAGCCGAGATATCCAAAATATGTAACAAAAAATATTAAAACACCCATCCCGTCAAATGACTGGTGGACTTCTGTGATATACAAGCGATTGAGTGATGGGATGCCAGCTTTGCCTTTGGTATATTGGTATTTTGATAACGGTTTAGGGTTTTACTATGCAAGCGATTTGTTTACTGCACCGAATAATGGGGGAATGGATACAAAGTGCAGAAATATGGATCTATTCGTAAATACATCAAGCATTATTGGTACCCCTTCGGCGAAGTTAGATGGCTACGGGGATTGGTCAGTTACTGTTGTGTTCAGTGATGACGATACCCCAAAAATGAGATCAACGCTTGTTAAAGGTTCTCCATACGTTTACAATACATTCACTGATCCAAATTCAGTTGAAGTGTGGAGCCCGTCTCTGGTTTGCATATTCGATGAGAATGGCAATCCTATTCTTACAAACGATGGAGATTCAATAACAACTGATCATATAGGCGTTGAAGTTACAAATGTAAATACAGCTCCGGAGCCTAAGACGCTTGTAAGGTCTTATGGAATATTTGCACCTCCAGGAACTGTATTTACAAGAGTTGGTAGCAAAATAAAGATAAAATTAGGAAGTGGAGAAAACTATTTAGTAATTGGCCTTTTACCTGAGAGAAAGAATTTAAACTATTTATATCAACATGCATATGCGTTTGTTATCGACACAACTGTTAGTTATAGATTTGATCAGAGCACATCTACAGTGTATACAACATTTACTGACAAAGTTGTTCTAAAAAGACAAGGATTCTCATCACAAACTCTTATGGCACTGTTTCCTACACAATGGAAATATACAAATGCATCATTTGCCCCTGTAACATATAATTCTGCACGAGGTTTAATGAAGGTTATTGAAGGAAATTCATTTACAACTCAGCTAAAATTTTACGGTATAACGCCCTCATTTGGCGAGCCCATTGAATCAAATACCTACAGTAGAGAAAAAATGAAAGAATATCTGAATGCATTTAAAGAAAGCGTAAGCAGAGATTATTGGGTTGCAGATCCTTATTGGCAAGGGAAAAAGACTCATCCGTTAGCAATGGGAATATTAATAGCTGAGCAAATTGGAGATTATGAAACAAGAGATTTATTTATAAGCATATTGAGAAAAATTCTTATAAATTGGCTTACTTATGATGGCAATGACGATTATCCATACTACACATATTATTCTTCTAGCTGGGGCACTCTAAACGGCGATGGTGGAGATCATGGAATGGCAATAAATCTTTCTGACCATCACTTCTTATGGGGCTACTTTATATTTCCGGCAGCAGTGCTAGCCTCCTATGATAAAAATTTTGTAAGAGATTACGGTGGTATGATTGAACATATGATTCGTGATTGTATGAATCCATCGAAAACAGATTCTATGTATCCGTATATGAGGAATTTTGATCCATACGAAAGCCATTCATGGGCAGGGGGTTATGGCGATAATCAAAGTGGAAACAATCAGGAGTCTACGTCAGAGGCGACATTTGCATGGGCTGGTCTTTATTTATGGGGATTAGTAACAGGAAATGACACGTACAGAGATGCTGGAATTTGGGGATTTACCTCTGAGGTAAATGCGATTGAGCAATATTGGTTTAACTATGACCAAGATAACTGGGCTGAGGATTATGCATCTGGTGCAGTTGGAATACTTTGGGGAACTGCTTACACAAATGGGACATACTTCTCAGCAAATCCATGTTGTATTTATGGTATTCATTGGTTACCCGTTACTCCAGTATTGACTTACTTAGGATATAAACCAGAAATAGCTGCAAGAATTTACTCAATGTTCAGAAACGATCTCGAGAAATATGTAGCAAATAACCCAAATGATCCAGAAGGATGGTTCCATATTACGTGGGCTTATCAGTCATTATTTGATCCGGAAGGAGTAATGAATAAGTGGGATGATTCAAAGTTGCCGGATGATGAAAGATTTAATACTTATTGGTTTGTACAAAATATGAGTGCGAAAGGTTATCGTTCAACTGAAATATGGTCTAATAATTGGACTTGCTATCAAGTATTCAAAAAAGATGGCAAATATAGTGCTGTAGTTTGGAACCCCCTGGATTCAGTTCAATACGTAGAGTTTTGTAATAAAGATGGTGTAGTAGGCTCAGTATATGTGCCACCACATGTGACGGTTGTTGTCAATCCTTTGGTTCACAATGGTATGGCTCAAGTAACAATTCCACCAGCACCTGCACCCGATCCTGCTCCACATGCTGTTCCAGGGTTAATTGAGGCTGAGGACTATTATACAAACTTTAGTTGTAGTAAGGTTCCGTGTTCTGAAGGAGGATATGCTATTGGATATATTGATAATGGTGATAAGCTGGTATATGAGGTAAATGTCGAAGAGGAAGGAGACTATACTGTTCAATATAGAATAATTAATCGAAGTTCAAACCCGGGAGTAATCTTTTTAAAATCAGATCTTGCTATTGATCAGATTTTGGCAATGACAGAAGTACCCATTAGTAACGATTGGACGACAATTGCTTCAGATGTTCATCTTAAAGCTGGCACCCAAAAAATTATCCTGTATTTCAATAAAGGAGGATTTGACTTAAATTGGATTAAATTTACTAAAAAAGCATTATCCCAAAACTTAGCATTGAACAAAGCAGTGACAGCATCATCTACGCAGGCTGGGTTGGATGTAAAGAGTGCAGTAGATGGGAATGTAAACACCAGATGGGGGTCAGACTGGTCAGACCCGCAGTGGATAAGTGTGGATTTAGGGAGTGTATACAGTGTAAGCAAGGTAGTACTCAGATGGGAGACGGCATATGGTAAGTCGTACAAGATCCAGGTATCGACGGACGGGATGAACTGGACGGATGTGTATTCGACCACAGCAGGAGATGGAGGAGTGGACGAGATAGTATTCAGTCCAGTGAATGCGAGATATGTGAGGATGTATGGGACAGAGAGAGGGACAGGTTGGGGTTATTCACTATGGGAGTTTGAGGTGTATGGTGGAGCAGCAGTTCAGGATACGACAGGCGGAGGTAATTTAGCATTGAACAAAGCAGTGACAGCATCATCTACGCAGGCTGGGTTGGATGTAAAGAGTGCAGTAGATGGGAATGTAAACACCAGATGGGGGTCAGACTGGTCAGACCCGCAGTGGATAAGTGTGGATTTAGGGAGTGTATACAGTGTAAGCAAGGTAGTACTCAGATGGGAGACGGCATATGGTAAGTCGTACAAGATCCAGGTATCGACAGACGGGATGAACTGGACGGATGTATATTCGACCACAGCAGGAGATGGAGGAGTGGACGAGATAGTATTCAGTCCAGTGAATGCGAGATATGTAAGGATGTATGGGACAGAGAGAGGAACAGGTTGGGGTTATTCACTATGGGAGTTTGAGGTATATGGTGGAGCAGCAGTTCAGGATACGACAAGCGGAGGTAATTTAGCATTGAACAAAGCAGTGACAGCATCATCTACGCAGGCTGGGTTGGATGTAAAGAGTGCAGTAGATGGGAATGTAAACACCAGATGGGGGTCGGACTGGTCAGACCCGCAGTGGATAAGTGTGGATTTAGGGAGTGTATACAGTGTAAGCAAGGTGGTACTGAGATGGGAGACGGCATATGGTAAGTCGTACAAGATCCAGGTATCGACGGACGGGATGAACTGGACGGATGTATATTCGACCACAGCAGGAGATGGAGGAGTGGACGAGATAGTATTCAGTCCAGTGAATGCGAGATATGTAAGGATGTATGGGACAGAGAGAGGAACAGGCTGGGGTTATTCGCTGTGGGAGTTTGAGGTGTATTAAGGATAAATAATGCTGGCTTAATAAACAGACAAAAGTCTGAGCATATAATGGCAAAATTAATTTCAAATTTAACAGTGTAAGCTGAATACAATGCAGTCCCGACAGAATCAGCAATTACATTTAAATGGCATTAATTGATTTTTTAGCGGGACACTTTTTACCGGGTGTCCCGTGCCTATTTTTCAACAAAATTGAGACCTTTTCTAAAATTCAGTGTATTTACTTATAAGATACTATTAAAGTAGAATGAAATATGTAAAAGCTATCTAAAAACAAAGGGAGGCAGATTAAAAATGTTCAAGAAAATTACATGTTACATAACGGCAAAGGATTGCAGCATTCCCCTGCAGCAAGTAGACAATATAAAAGAGTGTGAGAAAATAGAAAAGGAGTCTGTTATAACAATTGAGCCATCCACTACATTTCAAGAGGTATTAGGTTTTGGTGGGGCACTTACAGAGGCTGCCGCGGTAAATATACTGTCACTTTTGCCACACCAGCAAGAAGAGATTTTAAGAGGGTACTTTGACCCAAAAGAGGGGCTTGGCTATAAGCTTTGTAGAATTCACATGAACAGCTGTGATTTTTGTGTTGATAGCTACAGCTGTGATGATGTTGAAGGTGATACCGATCTAAAACATTTTAACATTGAAAGAGACAAAAAGATGGTAATTCCTCTTTTAAAAAGAATAAAGGAATATTGTCAAGATCTCAAAATTCTCGTTTCACCTTGGAGTCCGCCTGCATGGATGAAGACAAACGGTGATATGTGCCATGGTGGAAAGCTAAAGGATGAGTATAAAAAAACATGGGCAAAGTTTTTCTGCAAATTCATAAAAGCATATAAAGAAGAAGGAATTGAGATATGGGCTGTGACAGTTCAAAATGAGCCGATGGCAACTCAAGTGTGGGAGTCGTGCATATACACAGCTGAAGAAGAAAGAGATTTTGTGAAGGATTACTTAGGACCAACTCTTGAAGAAGAAGGGCTGTCCCATATAAAAATACTTATATGGGACCACAACAAAGATATCATATATGACAGGGTAAAAACAATTTTGAGTGACAAAGAAGCTGCTAAGTATGTATGGGGAGTTGCATTCCACTGGTATGGAGGAGACCATTTTGACCAGCTCAAAAAAATAAAAGAAGAGTTTCCTGATGTCAATTTGGTGTTTACCGAAGGTTGTCAGGAAGGTGGAGTAAAGCTTGGTTCTTGGGAGCTTGGTGAAAGGTATGCTCATGAGATAATTGGTGATTTTAACAGCTACACGATTGGATTTATGGATTGGAATATTGTTCTTGACACAATGGGTGGACCTAATCATGTAGGGAACTTTTGCGACGCTCCGATAATAGTTGATAAAGACCAGAAAAAGATTCACTATCAAAATGCATATTATTATATAGGGCATTTTTCTAAATTCATAAGGCCGGGAGCTAAAGTAGTCAAAAGTAGCTGTAGTAGTTCAAAACTTGAAGTTTTGGCAGCGAAGAACCAGGACGATACTTTAGCAGTGGTTGTCTTTAATAAAAACCCAGAGGAAATAGAGTTTAGTATGGTTATTGGAGAGAAAATATTCTGTGGAAAGTCTCCAGCAAGGTCTATATTGACCATTGTTCTGGAAAAGTAAAATATAAATAAAATGGGTGGGCGAAAAAGCCCGCCTTTAATTTTGAGAGCTATAAAGAGTCCTGTACTTTGTTGGTGAAAGTCCCACCTTTTTCTTAAAGACATTTATAAAACTGTTAGGGTATATGTATCCTACTTTTAAAGCAATTTCATTTACAGAATAGTTGGTTTGCGTGAGCAATAGCTTAGCTTTTTCTATTCTCAGGTGAGTAATATAATCGCTCAGGTTTTGACCAGTTTTTTCTTTAAACAATGATGATAAATACTGAGGAGTTATATTAAACTTTTCAGCAATCAAAGATAAAGACAGGTTTGGGTCATTATACATCTCATCTATGTATGTCTTTACTTTTTCAACAAGAGTAAAACGGAAAGATAACTGATTATTCTTTACAAATTCTGCAAGACTTATAAAATTGTCTTGAATCTTAAAAAACAAATCATCAAGCGTGAGTGTATTTGTTTTTGTTATGATTTCATTTTCAATGATTTTAAACAGCTCTGAAGAAGATTTATAGTTAATAAGCCTGCAAGCATTTTCGTAGAGAATATAAAGATTGACACATAAAAGCTTTGCTTGAATTATTGGAATGTTGTCAGACACAAATATTTTAGAGTGGATATTTTTAAAGATTTCTTCCAAAGATGCTTTGTTACCGTTTAAGATACACTCAAGAATTCTATTTTCCATTTCAGGAGTGATAAATGATAAAGTTTCATCCTTCAGCTGAGATAAGGCATCACTAAATTTATAGATTTTGACGTTACCTGATATAAACTTTAAACTCAAGGCCTTTTCTGCTTCTTCAAAGCAGGTATTGATGGCAGAAATTCCTTTTTTAATTGTGCTCACACCAATGGTAAGAAGAATTGCGAAGTTGCTTTGGATAAAGTTTTTGCCATATTCCAATCTACCCACGATAGAATCTACCGTGTCGTTATGGTCAACAATATTTAATATTATTCCCAACTTTTTTTCTCCTAAAATCACGTTGTAAACTTTGTTATTCTGGCTTGTTAGCACCTCGTTTAAGATATTGAAAATTATAAAACGGACAAAGCTATAATCTGTAATATCTTTTTGAAGCTCAAAGTTCTGACAATCATATATCTCAACAAGTATTACCATAAATAAGTCTGAATCAAATTTTATCTGATATTTTTCAAACACTTCTTTTTCGGATATAGCTGAGGGGATATTGCCTACCAACAAATGTTCTAAAAACCAGTTTTGCAAGGTAGGCAGAAATTCATTTATTTGTTTTCTCAAAAACTCTTCTTCTGCTACTAGTAAACTTGCAAGTTCTTTTAATTTTATCATTTCGCTTTTATCTTCAATGTTTTCTATACCCTCTGAATATGGATAGGACAATTTTTGTTTTTTAAACTTGGAAACCAGAATATTTTTGATTTCATCTACAGGTCTGTAGCTTTTTAAAGAAAGAAGCACAATTGTTGGTAGTCCTAAGATCAGTGAGAAGATAAAGTAAAGTAGCAGGTATATCTTCATATTATTTATAGGTTTAAAAAAAGACTGCGAAGATATTGCTATTATGTATTTCCACTGGTACATATCACTTTTGTAATACAAAATTATCTTATCTTTTTTAGTCTTCATCTCGGTTAGAGAATTTTCTGTGAAAGAGTTTTTAATAGTGTCTTTCAATAAAGAATCAATATTTTTGTCTGGAACATACTGGGTTAAAGTTGTATTGTCAGAGTTCAAAACATATATGTTACTGTTTTCATAAAGAACATTGCTTTTGATAAAATCATTTAACTTTTCTTCATCTAACAGGATAAATAAAGTTGCCTTCTTGTCCTGAAAAGTCCAATAGGGCAGTGAATGCAAGAAAAGTATTGTGCTTCTTGGTTGACCTCTAATTAGAAAACTCATGGGCATAAAATACCTGTTATACGATTTATTCAAAAGATTTAGCCAATCTAAATAATCTGTATCTATTGGTCGAATTATGTAATCGTAATATAACTTACTTGATTCAAAAAAATTTGGGGTTATAATGATATTTTCAAAAGGTATGTAAATTCCAATTTCTAAGATGAATGGAGAAGTATAATAAAGCATAAGCTGCTGGGTAAAGTTGCGGATATCAAGTATGATGTCATTTTTAGAGGCAAGGAGATTGTGGTTTGATATTAAAGTCAAATAAAATGGACTTGCATTTATGCTTTCCTCTATTAGCTCTAAAGGTCTTAAGGTTACATCATTTATTTTTGAAGGCAGATTTGTCATGATTGCTTTGCTATATGATTTTAAGTTGTTTAAAGAAATGGAATATCCATTGTAATAAGCATATAACCCTGCTACAAATGGAATGAAAAACACCAAAAAATATGATAATAATAACTTTACCAAAAAATCTCTATTTTTTAGAAATTTGAGCATATCTTTATAAGCCTCCTGTCTTTATAGAGTGAAAAACTCACACAAATCCTATCAACTACTATTTTAACTTACTGTCAATTCAATTAGAAGGGGAGCTTAAAAAGTAATAAGTCATATTAAATTTTCTTAACTGGTGAAAAAGCCTTTTTCTTAATAATGTTTAACCAAACTTAAAAATATGAAATTGACACGTTTTGAGGGACGGGTGTATGCTAAAAGCCGAAACACAAAATAAAAACAGGAGGGTTTGAAACCATGTTTGCAAGAAGAATGAGTAAAGTGATAATTTGGCTGGTTGTAATAGCTTTTCTAAGTAGTATGTTTATCTTTTACAATGTAGCCTCGGCTCAATCAAGTAAACCGGTTCTTACTATTTTTACATGGATGGATCCTAAGGCAGCTCCGGTTTTAAAAAACTACAGAGAAATGGCTGTTTACCAAACAATTATGAAAAAATTCAAGGTAGATTTGCAATTTATTCACCCGGCAATGGGAAGCGAAAATGAACAGTTCAATATCATGGTAGCATCAAGACAGCTACCTGACATTATTGATTGGCACTGGTTTGCTTATCCAGGTGGTCCACAAAAGGCTATTATGGACAATGTGATAATTAAACTTAATCCTTACATGCAATATGCTCCTAATCTCAAAAAGTATTTTGACACACATCCAGACATCAAGAAAATGGCAACAACAGATGATGGAACAATCTATATGTTTCCATTTATAAGAGAAGATAAAATAAACTGCACATTTTACGGGCCTATGATCAGAAAAGACTGGTTAGAAAAGTTAAATCTAACCGTTCCTGAGACAGTTGATGAGTGGTATAAGATGCTTCTTGCAATTAAAAAGAATGCATCAAAACTAAATAGCAAAATGCCAGTCTATCCATTTTCAGCAGATTACTGGTCTGCAAATCCTCGAGGAGTTTTTGACTACTGCAGCTTTTTGGTAGGTGCATGGGGGATAAAAACTGACTTTTATGTTGATAAAAATAGAGTAAAATTTGGTCCGCTGCAACCAGAATTCAAACAGTTCATGTCAGTGCTTCAAAAATGGTGGAAAGATGGGCTTATTGACCCTGACCTTTTGACAATGAACCGTCAAGCAATACAGGCAAAGATAATGAATGACCAAATAGGTGCATGGCTTGGACTTTTGGGTGGAACAATGGGCAAATTTTTGCAGGCTAAAAAAGGCACAGAATTTGATTTAGTCGGGGCACCTTATCCAACTCTTAAAAAAGGCCAAGTTGCAGAGCTTGGACAAAGAGATTTCCCTATAAATGGTGATGGTATGGCTATTACTCCAAAATGCAAAAATGTCCAGCTTGCAGTCAAGATTTTAGACTGGGGTTACAGCAAAGAAGGGTATCTTGCTTACAACTTTGGTGTTGAAGGTAGATCCTATGTCATGAAAAATGGCATTCCAACATATACAGAAGCTATTCTTAATCATTCAAAACTTTCTGCTATGGAAGCAATTGCACAGTATGGCAGAGTATCATGGAGTGGTCCTTTTGTACAGTCAAAATATTATGTAAATCAGATGGTAGCTATGCTTCCACAGCAAAAGGATGCTTTAAAAGAATGGACAAAACCTGATAATTCTAAACTGTTGCCACCAATAACATTTACACCTGATGAGGCAGCAAAAATTAGCAACATCATGAACACTGTAAACACCTATTACAATGAGATGTTTGTAAAGCTCTTAACAGGAAAATCAAACGATATGAACGGTTTTGTAAACACATTAAAGAGAATGAGGATTGATGAGGCACTCAAGATCTATCAGACAGCATATGAGAGGTTCATGAAAAAGAAATAAAAAGGGAAGCTGAAAAAACATTTATAACTAATGTTTCCCCTGGGGGTTTAAAGAAGAGCCTCCGGGGGACATAAATATGTCTTAATTTTTGCATTTTTGTTGATTTTTTGGACGAATTGAATAAGAGCAAAAGGAGGCAAACAATTTAATGGCCCGACAGATAAATTCAAAAAAACAGGGACAGTCAGAATTGTTACGTGACTTAAAGCGTAATAAAAATCTTTATCTAATGCTTTTGCCAATAGTTGCTTACTATTTTATATTTCACTACATACCCATGTATGGTGTACAGATAGCATTTAAAGATTTTACTCCGGCAAAGGGTATTTTAGGCAGTCCATGGGTTGGATTGGAAAAGTTCAGGGAGTTTTTTGTATACGATAGTTATTATGTTTGGCGAATCATAAGAAATACAATTCTATTAAATGTTTACGATATAATTTTTGGATTTCCTGCACCAATAATTTTTGCTTTGCTTTTAAACGAGATAAAAAACAGTGTGTACAAAAGAACATTGCAAACAATAAGTTATATGCCGCACTTTATTTCAACCGTTGTTATTGTTGGTATAATCCTTGACTTCTTCTCTCGCGATGGTCTTATAAATCAAATATTAAAATCATTGGGTATTTTAAGTGAACCCATTTCATTCATGACTGAACCTGGGTGGTTCAGACCTATCTATGTTGGTTCTGGAATTTGGCAGCAGCTTGGATGGAATTCCATAATATATCTTGCAGCAATATCAAATATTGATCCTCAACTTTATGAAGCAGCCCTAATTGATGGTGCTGGACGCTTTAAGCAGGCAATATATGTAACCTTGCCGGGGATATTGCCTACAATAGTGATACTCTTCATTTTGAGGATGGGAAGCATTATGAATGTTGGATTTGAAAAGGTGTATTTGATGTACAACCCGCTCACATATGAAACGGCAGATGTAATTTCGACATATGTTTATCGAAAAGGACTTTTGGAGATGGACTATAGCTATGGTGCAGCTGTTGGACTTTTCAATTCATTAATAAATTTCATGTTTGTTGTAATGGCAAATCAGCTGAGCAAAAAATTTACTGAAACTTCTCTGTGGTAAAAGGTAAGGTGATATATGGTGAAGATAAAAAAAGGAGTTAGCGAGATAATATTTGACATCTTCAACTACATATTCTTAGGACTGCTTTGTTTCACATTTTTATATCCCATGCTCTATGTATTATTTGCCTCATTTAGCAATCCGATAAAACTCATGGCATACAGAGGACCTCTTTTAAAGCCGCTTGACTTTTCTGTTGAGGCATACAAGTTGCTTCTCAGCTACCCTATGATTTGGATAGGCTACAGAAACACAATCATCTACGTTGTGCTTGGAACTGCCATAAATATTCTTCTTACCACAATGGGCGGATATGTTCTTTCAAGAAGGAATCTAAAACTAAAAAATCCCATCATGTTCTTCATCGCATTTACTATGTACTTTAGCGGTGGTATGATCCCAACATACCTGCTTGTTCAGTCGCTGGGGATGATAGACACAATTTGGGCGATGATAATCCCAGGTGCTATTTCAACAACAAACCTGATTATAATGAGGACAGGGTTTCATTCTGTGCCAGACAGTTTGGAAGAGTCTGCAAGGATAGATGGAGCTGGGGACTGGACAATACTTTTTAGAATCATGATACCACTTGCAATGCCAATGATAGCGGTAATGATTCTCTTTTATGCAGTAGGTCACTGGAACGCGTTTTTCAATGCGATTATATACCTGCGCTCAAGGGATTTGTATCCACTTCAGCTTGTTTTAAGAGAGATACTTATTATGAACAGCACAGAGAATATGACAACAGGAATTTCAGATGCATCTGACCGGTTTGCTATAACAGAGCTTATAAAGTATGCGGCGATAATTGTTGCTACGGTACCAATACTTTGTATTTATCCCTTCTTACAAAAATACTTTGTGAAAGGTGTTATGATTGGTGCTATAAAAGAGTGAGAGCATAAATGTAAAATTAAAACTATTAACATGAAGGAGGCAATGAAAGATGTTGTATCCACGAGAGACAAAAAGCAGAGAAATAAAAGACCTCAGTGGAATATGGAAATTTAAACTGGACAAAGAGAATAAAGGATATGAAGAAAAATGGTATTTGGAGCCTTTAAAAGAGACAATTCCAATGCCGGTGCCCGCAAGTTACAACGACATTACCCAAGACCCTGAGATAAGAGATCACATAGGAGATGTGTGGTACGAAAGAAATTTCTGGGTATCTTCGGCTTGGGTGAATAAACGAATTGTCCTTCGAGTTGGAAGTGCCACGCATAAAGCAAAGGTGTTTGTCAATGGGAAAGAGGTGATAGAGCATAAAGGCGGATTTTTGCCGTTTGAGGTTGAAATAAGTAAGTATATAAACTTTGATGTCGAAAATAGGGTGACCATTTTAGTGAATAATGTCTTGGACTGGACCTGTTTGCCGCCAGGTTTCATAAAAAACTACAATGACCCCTTTCATCCTTCTGGATATAGGACCCAAGAATATCTATTTGATTTTCTCAACTATGCAGGAATTCATAGACCAGTGATTCTTTACACAACTCCCAAGACATATATTTCTGATATAACAGTAATTACTGAAATACAAGATAAAAAAGGCATTATTAATTATGAAGTTAAAGTAGAAGGACAAGAGTGCGATAAGAAAGAAGTGAGGGTGACAGTTGTTGATAAGGAAGGGAAGAAAGTTGCAGAGAATATAGGGAAAAGCGGGATACTTGAAATTTCTGATGCGCAATTTTGGGAACCTGACAATCCGTACCTTTATGCATTGAAAGTTGAAACCATTGAAGATGGTGTGGTTGAAGACCTCTATACTCTTCCAGTAGGAATTAGGACTGTAAAGGTTGAGGGCAATAAACTTTTACTCAACAACAAACCAATTTACCTAAAAGGCTTTGGCAAGCATGAAGATGCTGATATAAGAGGAAAAGGATATGATCCTGTAATAGCCGTAAAAGATTTTAATCTGCTGAAATGGATAGGAGCTAACTCATTCAGAACTTCGCATTATCCATATGCAGAGGAGATTTTGAATTTGGCAGACGAGCAAGGTATTTTAATAATAGATGAAGCACCAGCTGTTGGTATGAACTTTTTCAACAAAAATGAGAAAGTGTTCTGCAAAGACAGGGTAAACGAAGAAACTCTAAAACATCATATTCAAGTAATAAGGGAGCTTATAACAAGGGATAAAAATCATCCATGTGTAATAATGTGGAGCGTGGCAAATGAGGCAGCAACATACGAAGAAGAGGCATATGAATATTTCAAAAAAGTAGTAGATGAGGTCAAAAAACTTGATAGTACAAGACCTGTAACGATAGTTGAATCTTCATTTCCTGATGAGACAAAAGTGGGCAATTTAGTTGACGTCATATGTGTAAACAGATACTACTCATGGTATACAGATTGTGGGAAACTTGACTTGATAGAATTTCAATTGGAGAAAGAATTAAAACGTTGGTATGAACTATTCAAAAAACCGATTATTGTTTCAGAATATGGAGCCGATACTATAGCGGGATTTCATAGCGACCCACCTGTCATGTTTTCTGAAGAGTATCAATGCGAGATGTTAGAAAGATTTCACAGAGTTTTTGATAGATTAGATTTTGTAGTAGGCGAGCATATTTGGAATTTTGCAGACTTTGCAACAAAGCAGGCTGTTCACAGAGTAATGGGCAACAGGAAAGGTGTATTTACAAGACAAAGACAGCCCAAAGCTGCAGCTTTCTTGCTAAAGAAAAGATGGTGTGAGAAAAAATAAACTTAATGAACTTAAGGGGAGGTGAACAAAGAGTAATTAATAAAGTTAGCAAGAACAAGCTGGAAATGTTTTATATAAATAATGAAATGAAAGAGGAAATGGGAGAGGGGGATGAGTATGAATTTTTCAAGGTTCATTTCGTTAGTTTTAGTATTTGCTTTGATTTTGAGCTTTTTTGCACCTGCGAGTGCTCAGACAAATACAAGGAATGACATTTCAGGTCATTGGGCTGCAGGGGAACTGACAAAATGGATATCAAAAGGCATCTTGCAAGGTTATCCTGACGGGACAATTAGGCCTGATAAGAGTATTACAAGAGCTGAATTTGTTATGCTTTTGGACAGAATATTCAAATTTGTTGATAAAGCAAATCTTTCTTTTGCAGATGTGAGTACTAATAGCTGGTATGCCGATGCAGTAGCTAAGGCGACTGCTGTAGGTGCAATTATTGGTGATACTAATGGTAAGTTTCGGCCAAATGATCCTATTAGTCGTACTGAGGCAGCTGTTATACTTTCAAGAATATTCAATCTGGAAGCAACAAATGAAAGTGTTTTAGACAAATTTAGCGATTCAGACAAGATTCCAAGTTGGGGTAAAGAAGCATTAAGTGCGATGATTGAAAAAGGGTACATGAAAGGAAGAAGCGGTAACGTTATCGCACCAAATAGTCCCTTGACACGAGCAGAATTCGTAAAATTAATAGATAAAATTGTAGGTGAACTTGTAACCACTGAAGGCACACGCACAGGCAATGTAGCTGGAAACCTTGTTGTTAATACTAAAAATGTGACTTTGAAAAATATGGTTATTGATGGTGACCTATATTTAACTCAGGGTGTAGCAGAAGGAGCTGTTCAACTTGAAAATGTTGTGGTTAAAGGTCGCACTATAATTAAAGGCGGAGGCGAGATTGTTATAGATAATTCGTCAATAGCAGACAAGCTTTTCGTTGAAAAAATGAAAGGGAACAAAAGGATTATAGCAAGTGGTTCTACAGAAATTAAATCAGTAGAATTGGGTTGTGCCGCTACTTTGCAAGAGGACAAAATCAGCGGCAAAGGCATTCAAACTGTAAGAGTTCTTCCAACAGTTTCTTCTATGCAAGAAATTAACTTACACGGAGATTTTGAACTTATCTCATTAGAGGCAGCAAACGCAAAAGTAAACATAACTAAAGGTTTGATCAAGACTTTTGAAGTAAAATCAACTGCAACGAATTCAAGCATCCAGGTTGGCAACGAAGCTAAGATTGAAAAATTAACTGTCAATGCAAAGGTAGAGGTGAAAGGGCAAGGCGTTATTCAGAATGCTAAGATAAATGTCTCTGGTGTGACAATGGAGAGAAAACCAGCAAATGTAGAAACTGCACCAGGTGTGACTCTAAATGTTGTTTCTAAAGAGGAAGCGGATAAAAAAACATCAGGTAACACTGGCGAGTCCATATCTCAAGGACCTGCGATTATTACACTGCCAGTTACTACTCCTGTATTGACTTCTCCACAAGCACCTACCGGTCTTAATATTAAGTCAATCTCGACAAATTCTATTGAGTTAAATTGGTTGCCTGTAAATGGAGCGTCTTATTACAATGTATATCGAGCATTTAGCAGCGCTGGTCCATACAAAAAGATTAATACCACGGCTATACAATCAACTACTTATACCGATACAAATCTAATTGCAGGCACTGCCTACTACTATAAAGTTTCTGCAGTTAATGAATATGGAGAATCGAAATTGTCAGAGGCAGTTGTTGCAACTACACAGACTGCACCAGAGGGATGGAAACTTGTGTGGAGTGATGAATTCAACGCTACGCCAGCACCTGGGGTTGACGAAAACAAGTGGACGTATGAAATAGGCGGCGGTGGGTGGGGTAACAATGAGCTTCAGTATTATACTAATAGTATCAAGAATGTATATATAGAACAAGATCCTGATAATCCCAATAACGGATTTTTAGTTATTAAAGCAATAAAGGAAGATTACAAAGGATATCATTATACTTCGGGGAGAATTAAGACAGCAGGGAAATTTGAATTTACCTATGGCAGGGTAGAAATGAGAGCAAAACTACCCTACGGTCAGGGCATATGGCCAGCTTTCTGGATGCTTGGGAGCAATATCAACACAGTTGGGTGGCCAAATTGTGGTGAAATTGACATAATGGAGTTTGTTGGCAAAACACCAACAAGAATTTACGGAACAATTCATGGACCAGGTTACAGTGGTGACAATAGTATTGGCGCATGGCATGAATATCCAAAAGGGTTTACTGATGATTTTCATACCTATGCAATCGAGTGGGAACCCAATGTAATTCGTTGGTATTTTGACGGTGAATTGTATCAGGTAAGAACAGTATCTGATTTGGTAGGCAAAACATGGGTATTTGATCATGATTTTTATATAATTCTTAACTTGGCAATAGGAGGCAATTGGCCAGGAAGTCCTGATGCATCAACGGTATTTCCACAAAAATTTGTCATTGACTATGTACGCGTATTTCAACGTGAAAGTGGAGAGTATCCAGCTGCACAGTACAGAAATCTAATCCAAATAAAAAGCATTGGTAATGGCAAATTTGTATGTGCAGACAAATACAATGGCGACTACCTCTACGCCAATAGATCATCTGCAGGAAGATGGGAAATGTTTGAATTAAAAGACCTGGGAAATGGCAAGGTTGCATTAATAAGCTTATTGAATTATAAATATGTAAGCGTATACGGGGAGAATAACTCATTAATCCCTAACAAAGAAAGTGTAGGGTTATCAGAGACTTTCCATGTTGTTGATAATGGTGATGGAACAAAGTCTTTGAAATCTATGATTAATGGGAAATATGTGACCATTGCAAGTAACTCACTTTTAACAGCAACTGCTGAGACAATTGGTGAAAATGAGAAATTTACTTTTATCGACTGTTCGCCACCTTCATCACCAGCAGAAGTGAATGCAACTTCGACCTCAAATTATTCTGTTAGCTTAAGTTGGTCGCCAGTTGAACGTGCAACAGGTTACAATATATATCGTTCAGAAAACAGTAGTGGGCCGTATACAAAAGTTAATGCTACTGCTATAACTTCTACAACATATACTGATTCAGATGTTGATGCAGGCAAAACCTACTATTATAAGGTTTCTGCAGTGAATGAGTATGGCGAATCTGCTTTATCACAAGCAGTTTCAGCAACCACTCCAGTTATGACAACAGTACCGGCACCACCGACAGGACTGATGATGGTATCAAGTACCGAAGATTCGATAGAATTGAGCTGGATGCCTGTTAAAGGTGCACTTTACTATAATATCTATAGATCTGCAACCAGCAATGGACCATTTGAAAAAATCAACCAAGAAGGTATACAAAACACAAGTTATAAAGACACTAACTTAAATCCAGGTTCTGTTTATTACTATAAAGTTTCTGCAGTGAATTCAATAGGTGAATCAGAACTTTCAGAAGCGCTTTTCGCAACAACTACTGGATATGGAATTGTAACATCTGGCACCACAACTAAATATTATTCATATATAATTGCACTAGCAAACTCAAAAATTGTTCATGCGGATTCAACAAGTACTCCTCTTACAGCAAGTGCTAATGAAGCAACAACAGATTCTGAGTTATTTGAGATCATATTCAAGAGTGACGGCGGAGTAGGCTTTGCTTCTAAGTCACTAAACAAACTTGTATGTGCTGATACACTTAACAACAATAATTACAAACTTATTCCAAGAACTAACTATAGTACTACACCTGGAGG
The DNA here is from genome assembly GCF_000166775.1 of Caldicellulosiruptor kronotskyensis 2002. NCBI lineage: Bacteria > Bacillati > Bacillota > Caldicellulosiruptorales > Caldicellulosiruptoraceae > Caldicellulosiruptor > Caldicellulosiruptor kronotskyensis. The sequence continues at coordinate 189,637 of NC_014720.1, forward strand.
TTGGGAAACATTCTTCATTGAACCACAAGGTGATGGAACTGTAGCAATTAAGGCTAATAATGGTGGGAAATATGTAACTGTAGATCCCGTAACTGGTATATTAGCTGCAACAAGCAGTACAGTAGGGAAGAACGAAAAGTTCATTATTGTAACACCGCAAGCTGCTGGAGCCCCTGGTAATCTTACTATAACAAAAACATTATACAATTCAGTCAGTTTGAGTTGGACAGCACCATTAGCTTCTGTCATAACAGGTTATAATGTATATCGTTCTACAACAAGTGGGGGACCATATACAAAAGTTAATGACACTCTTTTAACATCACACAGCTATACGGATACAAAAGTCTCAGCCGGTACTACTTATTACTATGTTGTTGCTGCTGTAAATGCAAGAGGAGAGGCGTATTCTAATGAAGTTACTACAACAACACTTAATGGTCCATTGGCTGCAGTGCCAACCGGGCTTGACATAGTTTCGAGTACTGCAAATTCTATTACTTTAACATGGAATGAAGCGCTTGGCGCTGAAGGCTATAACATATATCGATCAACAAGTAGGTTTGGGAAATATGTAAAAATCAATTCAACTCCAATACTATCAACCACTTATACTGATGAAAATTTGGATAGAACCTCCTATTACTATAGAGTTACAGCAGTCAACGAAAATGGAGAAACTGATTTATCAGAGCCAATCTCGTTAGAGATGAAACTATTTGGACCAAATGTTTATATATTTGACCCAGCAGATGATATTTCACTAGTTCAAAAAGTATGTTCGGATATATTTGCCCAGATGGAGAGAGCTCATTTTAGCAGTGATGGAAACGGACTGTTTAACAACAGATATGCACTTTTGTTTAAACCAGGCACATACAACATTAGCTTAAAAGTTGGCTTCTATACCCAGGTTGCTGGTTTGGGTCGACTGCCTGATGATACCACAATACAATCTATGACTGTCGATGCTAAATGGAAACCCAATAACAACGCAACTCAGAATTTCTGGCGTTCCGCAGAAAATCTTGCAGTAAATAGTAACACTATGTGGGCAGTATCACAAGCAGCACCGTTAAGACGTGTGCACATAAGAGGTAACTTAACACTGCATGACAGCGGAGGATGGTCAAGTGGAGGATTTTTGGCAGATTCTAAGATTGATGGTACGGTATATTCTGGTTCACAGCAACAGTGGTTCTCAAGAAACGACACATGGGGAAGCTGGAACGGCCAAGTTTGGAACATGGTCTTTGTAGGAGTTGACAATCCTCCAGCTGGGACATGGCCAGCTACAAAGTATACTACTGTGGACCAAACACCTATTGTGAGGGAAAAGCCATTCCTCTATATTGATGAATCAGGTAACTACTTTGTATTTGTCCCAGACCTGAAGACAAATTCTAAGGGAATTTCATGGTCGAACGGCATGGGTGCAGGAAGATCCATACCGCTTAGTGAATTTTACGTTGCACGTCCTGAAACAGACACTGCTGCAACTATCAACGCTGCACTTGAACAGGGCAAGCATCTTTTGTTAACACCTGGGATATATCATCTTACTGAGCCTATTCATGTAACAAAACCCAACACTGTTGTGCTTGGTCTTGGGTTTGCAACGGTAGTTTCAGACAACGGAGTTACACCTATGTTAATTGATGACGTAGATGGAGTTATAGTAGCAGGGATTATCTTTGATGCTGGACCAGTAGAGTCAAAAGCCTTACTGCAGATAGGAACAGCTGGCAGCAGTGCGGATCATTCAGCTAATCCTGTATGTATTAGCGACGTTTTCTTCAGGGTTGGAGGACCACATCTTGGTAAGACAGAGGCGTGCCTTGTTATCAATAGTAACAATGTAATTGGTGATGATCTCTGGATATGGAGAGCTGACCATGGATATGGTGTTGGTTGGGATCAAAATACAGCTAAAAACGGCTTGATCGTAAATGGTAATGATGTTACAATGTATGGACTTATGGTAGAACACTTCCAGGAATATCAGACGCTTTGGAATGGTAATGGAGGAAGGACATACTTCTATCAGAGCGAAATACCATATGATGTTCCATATCAGGAGAGCTGGATGAGCAATAATGGTACTGTAAAAGGGTATGCATCATATAAAGTGGCAGATATGGTAACCTCTCATGAAGCATGGGGACTTGGAATTTACAGTTACTTTAGAGATGCTGATGTTGATCTTGATAGAGCAATTGAAGTACCCAATCATCCAAATGTTAAAATTCACAACGCATGTACAGTGATGTTAGCAGGATACCCAGGCATTCTCCACGTTATAAATAATACAGGTGATCCAGTAATGGTAGCAGGTCAAAGAGCTGAGGTTACTGAATATTGTAACAATGTGGATCAGCCAGTGATAGTACCTTCAACTGGCTATTATGAAACACCACAAGTTGTAACAATTACCTGTCCAACTGAAGGAGCAACAATTATCTACACCCTAGACGGTTCTACACCGTCCCGTACAAATGGAATAGTTTACACTGGGCCGTTTACTGTGCCTCTTGGAATCACAACTATAAAAGCAATGGCATACAAAGATGGTATGAACGATTCCTATATAGCAATTTCGACTCTTTACATTGGTGTGTTGTCTTTAAATAAACCTGCTACTGCATCGTCAGTAGCTACTAATAATCCGGGTAATACCCCAGATAAAGCTGTAGATGGTAATCTTAACACCAGATGGGAATCTGCATATTCTGATCCACAGTGGATAACAATAGATCTTGGAACTGTATGCAGCATAAACACAATAGAAATAACTTGGTACAGTGCGAATTCATATGCAAAAGACTTCAAGATACAAGTTTCCAATGATAATTCAACCTGGACAGATGTTTACAGTGTCACAAACTTGACTCTTTCATCACCGTATATTTCTAAAATTAATTTCAGCTCGCCTGTAACAGGAAGATATGTGAGGATGTATGGAACTCGAAGAAGTGCAAGCTATGGATACTCAATTAAAGAGTTTGTAGTATTTGGAACTGTAGCTGAACAGTAAGCTTTTCTTTGATTTAAAATATGAGACAGGGAAATTGTTATTATTTCCCTGTCTCATATTTTATTTCTGCCATATTGTATATAGGAGTACTACTTTCTTTATACAATTAGGAGATTCCACTATAAATGAATGGAGGAACAAAAATGCTTAAAATCAAAGATGAAGGTATAAAAGATAGATTTAAATTTAGCAACTCACCTTTGGTGAGCAAAGCCTTTGTAGGAGAAGTTCTTAAACTGGTGCTTTCAAAACTTGATAGGATGATAGAAAAGTTTGGTGATAAGTTTCCATCACCTGCAAGCAAAGCTCTCAAATACGACGTTGTAGGTAATATCTACTGGACCTCATCATTTTACACTGGTATGCTTTGGCTTGCATATGAAGTCACAGGTGAGGAGAAATACAAGGACTTGGCAAAAAGGCATTTAGATAGCTTTGAAAAAAGACTCAAAAGTAGGATCCACATAGATACCCACGACCTTGGATTTTTATATACTCTTTCTTGTGTTGCATGCTACAAAGTTACAGGAGATGAAAGAGCAAAAGAAGTTGCTATAGAAGCGGCAAAACAGCTTTGTACAAGGTACTGGGAAAAACCTGGTATAATTCAGGCGTGGGGTGCAATGGATGACCCTGTCCAAAAAGGTAGGATAATAATAGATTGTTTAATGAACCTTCCGCTTTTGTATTGGGCAAGCACGCAAACAGGGGATAAAAAGTTTTTTGATATAGCTCGCATGCACGCACAAATGACTGCTGAAAATATAGTAAGAGAAGATGCTTCAACTTTTCATACTTTCTATTTTGATGTTGAAACAGGTAAGCCTTTGTACGGATCAACTCATCAAGGATATTCAGATAGTTCTTGCTGGGCAAGAGGACAGGCTTGGGGGATATATGGATTTGTGTTGAGTTATAAGTACACACGGGATTGGATTTTCATTGATATAGCGAAAAAACTTTTGAATTATTTTCTTAACAGATTGCCAGAAGACTGTGTGCCTTATTGGGATTTAGTTTTTACAGAAGGTGAGCAGCCAAGAGACAGCTCAGCAGCAGCAATTTGTGCATGTGGGATATTAGAGATGTTAAAGTTTTTACCACTTTGTGATGAGTACAGAGAGTATTATGAAAATGCAGCAAAAAATATAGTATTTTCGTTATCAACAAAGTACTTAGCATCTCAAGACCTGGACTCAGACGGTTTGCTTTTGCACGGCGTTTACAATAAACCAAAAAATGAAGGTGTGGATGAACACACAATATGGGGTGATTATTTCTTTTTCGAGGCATTGGTAAGATTTTTACAATACTGGCATGAGTACTGGTAAATAAAAGGCTTTCTGCAAGGAGGCCTTTTATTTATAAAACATTTTCCAAAATCTTTACTAAATTTTTGGCATTTTCTACTGCGTAGCCATTAAAATCGTTATTAAAATATACATAAATTTTTTCACAGATCTCAGAATATACCTTTATATCCATTGCAAAGTTTTTAAGCTGATCTTCTGAATAACTTGAAGAGAACATTTCTTTTGGACCATGAAATCGAATATATGCAAAATTAGCAGTTATAATTTTTTCTTTTGGATAGCGACTCGAATCCGCAATTACAAATGCTATGTTTTTGCTTCTTAAGATGTCATATATATCATCTACAAACCAACTTTTATGCCTAAATTCAATTGCAAATCTAAAATTTTCTTTGCCATCCAAGAAATTCAATAATCTTTTGACATTTTCCTCATCAGCTTTAAAGCTTGGTGGTAACTGTAACAAGATTGCTCCAAGCTTTTCTTTCAGCAATTTTACTCTGTCTTCAAACTTTTTCCACTCATCTTCAACATCCAGAAACCTTTTTATATGGGTTATAGTTCTGGGAGCTTTTAAGGAAAAAACAAAGTCAGCCTGTGAAAAGTTCAACCAGTTCAGGACAGTTTTTTCTTGAGGAAGCCTATAAAAACTTGAATTAATTTCTGTTGTTCTAAAATGCATTGCATAAAACTCAAACATTTTAGATGTTGGCAATTTTTCAGGATAAAATATACCTCTCCAGTGAGAATATGAAAAACCAGATGTGCCAATATAAATTTTTACATTATTCATATGCCTCTCCCCCAGTTTATGAGAAACCACACTACTTTGTTATATATACCTCATCCCATGTATGAAAATTGTCTTTTATAACAGTATCATTAATATTGGTTTTGTCAACACCTATTGGGTCAATAAAAAAAGTTGGAACGTTTTTGTAACCATTATTAATAGTGTAATTAGGCTTTAGAAGTTTGCCTTTTATTAGCCTGTCAACTATATCAAGCGTGAGGTCAACAAGCTTATCGATGGGCTTATAGACAGTCATAAGCTGAGTGCCCTTGACAATCCTTTGACATGCTGAGATGTCTGCATCCTGGCCTGTAACAGGTACACTGCCAGCAAGCCGCTTTTCCGAAAGTGCCATAATCGCACCCTCAGCAAGTGAATCGTTAGAAGCTAAAACTGCATCAATTCTTTTTCCCTCTTCTAAAAGGTTATTGACATAATTATATGCATATTCCTTTCTCCAGTTATAACAGTATTTTTCTAAAAGACTATTGATTTGTTTTTTCTGAATAAGTGAATCTAATACTTTGTGATAGCCTTCCTTTATCATCTGAACGTTATAATCCCCTGGGTCACCAAGTAGAAAGACGTAGTTTCCATAGGGAACTTTTTTCAAAAGCCATTTTGCCATAAGCTCCCCTACTTTGTAATTGTTAAAAGAGACATATACATCTATGTCACTGTTTTTCACAAGTCTGTCATAACTTATAACTTTTATTCCTTTCTTTTTAGCAAGATTTACTGCACTGCTACATTTTTCATAGTTGTTAGGAACAATAATCAAAATATTTATATTTTTGCTCAAAAGATATTTCACCTGATTTATTTGTTCAACATCGTTCTCATTTGCGTTGACCCATTCAACCTCATATCCTTTTTCATGTGCTTTTGCAATCAATATGTCCCTGTCTTTGAACCATCTTTCCTCCTTTAGTGTACCCATTGCAAAGCCAATTCTCACTTTTGATGGTTTAAAAACCTTCTGTTCATTTTTAGAAATATCAGGAATATGTGCAATTAAAATCACAATGCCTACTACAACAAAAATCAACAAAAAAATAACCCAAAAAATTTTAGCTCTACTTCTTTTTGATATTTTTTTACTTTTATAAATATGGTTCATCCCATCATCCCTCTTCTAAAATTATATTGAATTTATATCTACTGATGAGCTTCTAAAGGCAGAGGGTGTCATTCCAGTGAACTTTTTGAAAGCTTTGATAAAATAGTTCGGGTCAGAAAAACCAACAGCAAATGATATTTCCTTTATACTCTTTGATGTATTTTTCAGAAGCTGACAAGCCTTTTGAATTCTAAGCTTTGTAAGGTATGTCTTGAAACTTACACCTGTGTATTTTTTAAACAATTTACTGAAATAATATGGGTTAAAGTTAAAAGTTGAGCTTATCTGTGAAAGTGTAATTTCCTCACTGTAGTTTTGGTTTATAAATTCTATTGCTTTGTTAATCGAATCATTGTTTATAATCTGTTCATGTTTGGTTTTTGCCTTGCTAAAAAGTGTAAGCACAGCTTTTTTAAATATTTCTACAATCTGTTCATAAGAAGAATTAAGTATTTGCGGAATTAATTTTTCTACATCAATAGACTCATCGCTTGTTGCTATTCCAGTTTCAAGCAATAACATTATAATAAGTTTTATCACTTTGTATTTTAGGTTATTTTCCCCAAAAAGTTCAATGTATAATTTGCAAAGCTGGGTTATATAGTTTTCTATCATTGGAATTTGTGTTGGGTTGTTGATAGAATGAATCAGTTTTGCTTCTAAATTTTCTGTCAATAGAAGGAGATGCTCGTTTTCTTCGTTTTCTTCTGGGAATTCCAAGTCAAGGGTTGAATAGTATGCCTCCCAGAATGCATTTTCATATCCTTCTTCTAAGTAATAAAGGTCACTAAATCCAATTTTGATACTATTCCAGTAAGGTTTTTGTTTTAGAATTTCTTGAATTTTTTCTTGCAAAACCTCTGCTTCTTTCTGTGATTGAGACGGGAAAAAACAAATAAGATACTCACCCATGCCAATTGATGTTAAAGCTTTGTGTTCAAAAGAGATTTTTATGTCTTTTCGGATATTGTCAAGTTCTTTGAAGCTTGAGACCAAATCACTTTTGTCTTTGAGTGTCAAAACCATTAAAAACCCGCTTTTAAGATTTATTCCAAAGATTTTTTCATATTGATTTACATCAACAATATCGAATGCATTTTTGAATATTAAGGTAGGTATAAAACTGTTTTCAAGCAAGTTTCTCATCACAATCAGCTGTGCATTTTTTTCTATGTTCTCTTTTGTCCTTGCCAAAATGCTATCTACTTGAGCTATTGCAGAGTGCATAGTTGAGATTATATCTTCTATTGAATACGGTTTTAGGATATATGCAAATGCCTTTTCCTTTATTGCTTTTTTGGCAAACTCAAACCTGTCGTATGCAGAAACAATAATAAAAATTGGAAACTCTGAATTTTTCATTTTTCTGTACTCTTCTATAAGTTCAAGTCCATCTAAGTCTGGCATTTTAATGTCTATAAAAGCTATATGGTAAGAATAAAAAAGCAAATTTTCAAGTGCTTCTCTACCTGATGTAAATATAGAAATTTCAAAATCTGTATTCAGATTATTTTCAAGTATAAATTTAATAGAATCCACAACTATTTTTTCATCGTCAGCAATTAAAACTTTATACGTCATAAAGTATTCACCTCATTTTTTGGAAGCTTTGAGTAATCTATTATAAATGGTACTTTTATTATGACTTTTGTTCCACCTTCAACATTTGATTCTATATATAAAGGTCTTTCAACACCGTAAAAATACGAAAGACGTTTTGCGATGTTGTTAAGCCCTATCCCAGTTGTTTTATTATCTTCAAATGAAAAGTTTTTCAAATCTTCAAGTATCTCTTCTTCGATGCCCCTTCCGTTGTCCCACACAACAATCTCTGCGTTTTCTTCAACTTTGCGTGCTACAATCTTGATAAGTCCGCTTTCTTTTTCTTTGAATCCATGCACAATAGCATTTTCAACAAGTGGCTGAAGTATCATGCAAGGCATAAGTAAAAGTTTTGTCTCATCTTCAACATCAATTTCAAGAGTTATCTTGTTACCAAATCTCATGTGATATATATACATGTAATTATTGACATTTTCTATTTCATCTTCTAACCTTACAGTTCTGTTTATATTGTGAACAACGTATCTTAAGTAACTTGAGGTTCTGAGCAAAATTTCATATGTCTGCTTTGCATTTTCAAACATGGCTATCTGAAGAATTGTGTTTAAAGTGTTAAATAAAAAGTGAGGGTTTATCTGAGCTTGCAGGTTTTTAAGCTCTGCTTCTTGCAATGCCTGCCTATATTTTATCGCTTCAATCTTTTGTTGGGCATACATTCTTTCAATTTCAGCTTTTTCTTCAAGTTTTTTAACCATATCTTTTATGTTAAAAATCATGTTAGAAAAAGACTGGTACAAAACTGCAACTTCGTCGTTAGAAGAATATTGTGGAAGCTGAGCTTCTAAGTTACCATGTGCTATCTTGTTTGCCACCTTTGATAGATTAATAATTGGTGTTGTAAAACTATTGCTGAAAACTATGCTCAGTAATGAGGCAAATAATGTCCATATAAGTATTACCAGTGTATTGATTCTTCTTATGTCATTTAACTGTTTTTGTGATCTATGATGAATCTGCATTGTGAATTTTATCTTCTGTTCGCTAAATTTTTCAAGATAATCATTTAAAAATTTTGAGAAATCAAGATATTCAGAATAAGTTTTGGAAAGTGGCAAATTTCCTTTCTTGTAAATTACAAGTCGTTCGGTTAGCTTGCTAAGGTGTTCAAATATGGTGATTAAGTTTGTATAGTATAGAAATTCTTCTTTTGTTGTAATTTTGTTTTCAAGAGCTGTTAGTTTTTCGTCAATTGCGTTAAGAGAACCATAGACAGAGAGCATAGAATCAGAGTCTCCAGAGATTAAATATCTTTGAAGATTAGAATTTAGCAAAGATATTTCTTCTTTGGTTGTATTGATTGTATTTATTGTTTCAAATGTTTCGTTTACCAGACTTACAATGTAACTATTGTTGTACTGGATTAAAATGTCGATTGCAAGCAATGACAAGATTATTATAAAGAAAAATGTAAGAAGCTTGCTCTGCACAGAAAAAAACTTCATTTTTAATCACCTTTATTCGATAACGTTAAAATTTGTTGAGATATGAGAAGATGCATGACCAAACTTTTTCCAGCTAAGTATTGCCTCACAAAGCTTTTGGGCAATCAAATCTCCTTTGTCATTTATAATTCCATTGATTATCTTTTCTTTAACATATTTTTGAAGTTTTTCATTTGTACCAGCACCAATTACAATGAATTTGTCAAGCTTATTAAAGGTTATAATATTTTGAGCAATTGTAAGTGTGTCTGTTTCACTTCCAATATAAATTACATTGAATTTCTGTTTGTCTTCTAAAATGAGCTGTCTTGCAACCTCCTCAGATGGGAATGCAGGGTATTCAAAATTAAAGTTTTTTATACTAATTTCTTTTATACCTTTGGATTTTAAAAAGTCAGTAAGCCCTTTTACCTCAAGCGTTCCGCCAATTGTTGTATAAAAAGGATTGATAATTGCAATTCTTAAGTCTTTAGGTATACTGTTTTTTTCATTTAAAACTTTATATATAATCTTTCCAGCTATCTTGCCTTTATAATAATAATCAATTCCTACAAAAACATCTTCGTATCTAAAGAGCATATCATTAAATAGGGATACAATAAAAATATTATTGCTTTTAATAATTGGCAACATTTGAGCAATTTCTTTTGAATTATATATATTGCACATAACAATTGCATCTGGTTTTGTCACAGTTGCCAATTTCAAATATTTATATGCTTCTTCAGAGGTGTTATAAAATACAATATCACTTATAATTCCCTGCTTTTCTGAGATATCTTTATATTTTTCCAAAAACCAGTTCCAGTATGTCTGATTTTGAGGCAATATCATCATTATTCTTACTGAATTTCTAAAGTTTGTTTTTTTATCTGTTACATTTATAAATCTTATATTATAAATATCATACAATGCAATGGCTACAAAGATAATTGCGCTGAAAAAAGCTATCAATCTAAAGCTCAAATTTTGCATTCTTTTTCGCATCTTTGCTTTTTCCTCCCTCAACAACCATTATAGCATTTTTGACACACAGCACCCTATAGTAATTTTTTGATTTCAAAAAAGTGCTATTCGTCTTGTAATGAAAATTTAATAATTCCACCAACACGTCAAAAAATAATAGTGTATTTGAAAATGTTTATTGTTAAAATGATATTGCAAATCAAACAAAAAAATTTGATAAGGAGGTTTAATTGTAATGAAAAAATCACTATTAAGAATTGTTGCCATTTTTGTTGCGGTTGCCTTCATAGTTGGTATTGGCTATGCAGTTGTTCCAAAGTATGCAAGTGCAAAATCTTCTAAAAAGCAAATCAAGATTGGGTTGTCCTTAGCTACTTTGCAGGAGGAAAGATGGCACAAAGACAGAGATGAATTTGTAAAAGCAGCTCAAAAGCTTGGTGCAAAAGTTTTAGTTCAGGCTGCTAATATGGACGATGTAAAGCAAAAAGAACAGTGTGAGAATTTAATTAGCCAGGGTGTAGATGTTCTTGTTATAGTTCCAAACAATGCAGAAGTTTTCACATCCATAATTGAAGAAGCTCACAAGGCAAAAATACCAGTAATTTCATACGACAGATTAATTAAAAACGCAAATGTTGATCTTTACATCTCATTTGACAATATAAAAGTTGGTGAACTTCAGGGTAAATACTTAACATCAAAGGTTCCAAAGGGCAACTACTTTGTATTCAGAGGCGCTCCAACAGACAACAACGCAACACTCTTCTATCAAGGTGCTATGAAGTATATCCAGCCACTTGTAAAGAGCGGAAAAGTTAAAGTTCTCTTTGACCAGCCAGTAAAAGATTGGAAACCAGAAGAGGCTTTGAGACTTTGTGAAAATGCTCTTACTGCAGCAAAGAACAACGTTCAAGGAATCTTGGCACCAAACGATGGAACAGCTGGCGGAATCATTCAGGCTCTCAAAGCACAGGGGCTTGCTGGCAAGGTTGTTGTAACAGGTCAGGATGCTGATCTTGCAGCTGTTAAGAGAATTGTTGAGGGTACACAGACAATGACAGTGTTCAAAGATGTGAGACTTTTAGCTAAAAAAGCTGCTGAGGTTGCAGTTGAGCTTGCAAAAGGCAAGAAGGTTTCTCAGCTCAAAGATGTAAATGGCAAGGTTTACAACGGAAAACTCAATGTTCCATCAATACTTTTGACACCTGTTGCTGTTGATAAGTCTAACATCGACAAGGTATTGATTCAGAGCGGTTGGTTTACAAAAGAACAGGTTTATGGAAAGAAGTAATTTGAGATTTCAGCTATAAAGCTTGGCTGATTTTCTGGGAAGGGGTGGGCTTTTGCCCCTTCTCAGAATTTAATTTTGAAGGGGTGAAGGTGGTATTTTAAGATGAGCGAATATATTCTTGAGATGGTGCACATAACAAAAGAATTTCCAGGTGTCAAAGCACTTGATGATGTAACTTTTAGGGTCAAAAAAGGTGAAATCCACGCTCTTGTTGGTGAAAATGGTGCAGGAAAATCCACTTTGATGAAGATTTTAAGTGGTGTGTATCCGTATGGCACATACAGCGGTGATATTTTTATTGAGGGCAAGAAACAGCATTTTAGAAATATTAAAGACAGCGAACATGCAGGTGTTGCAATAATTTACCAGGAGCTGACCCTTGTTAAAGGCATGACTGTAGGTGAGAATATCTTTCTTGGCAGAGAGCCAGTTGTAAACGGGATTATAAACTGGAATAAGGTCTATGCTGATTCTAAAAAACTTTTTGAAAAGCTAAACATTGAGATAGATGTTTATGAAAAAGTTGAAAATTTAGGAATAGGCCAACAGCAGATGGTTGAGATTGCAAAGGCTATTTCAAAAGATAGCAAGATTTTAATTCTTGATGAGCCAACAGCAGCATTAACAGAGAGTGAAACAAGGCAGCTTTTCAGAATTTTAAAAGACCTCAAAAACCACGGGGTTACCTGCATATATATCTCTCACAGACTTGAAGAAATATTTGAGATAGCAGATACAGTAACAGTTTTAAGAGATGGTAAAACAATTTCAACAGACCCAATATCAAATCTCACTGAAGATGAGATAATAAAAAGAATGGTTGGGCGAGAACTTACTCAAAGGTATCCAAAAGTGCCACACAAAGCAAAAAGAACAATTATGGAAGTTAGAAACTTTTCTGTTTATGACAAAGATAATCCAGAAAAGAAAATAATAGATAATGTAAGCTTTGAGATAAAAGAGGGAGAAATTTTGGGTATATCAGGACTTATGGGGGCTGGCAGAACAGAACTTTTTATGAGCATATTTGGAGCATATCCAGGAAGAAAAGAAGGAGAAATTTGGCTTGAAGGGAAGAAAATAAGTATAAATAACCCCAGAGAGGCAATAGAACACGGGATATGTTATCTTTCAGAAGACAGAAAACGATATGGGCTTGTGCTCATGATGGATATAAAAGACAACATATTGCTTCCGAACTACCAGAAGTTTGCAAACGGTGGGATAATAAATATTCCAAAGTCACTCAGCACAGCTTTGGATTATGTTGGCAAGCTCAGAATTAAAATAGCTTCACCTTTCCAGCAGGTTATGAATTTAAGCGGTGGTAACCAGCAAAAGGTTATTATTGCTAAATGGCTTTTAGCAAATCCAAAAATATTAATTCTTGATGAGCCTACAAGAGGTATTGACGTTGGTGCAAAGTATGAAATTTATAACCTTATGAACCAGTTTGTTGACCAGGGTGTAGGAATTGTTATGATTTCATCAGAACTTCCTGAGATTTTGGGTATGTCAGATAGAATACTTGTTATGCAAAAGGGCAAAATTGCAGGTGAGCTCATGGCCGAAGATGCAACTCAAGAAAAGATTATGACTTTAGCAACAGGAGGAAGATAGGTTATGAATTTGAAAAAAAACTTGCGAACTTACACTCTCATAATCGCAATTCTCCTTATATGGACAATATTTACAGTACTTACTGATGGGAATTTTCTAACACCAAGAAATCTTTCAATGCTTGCAAGACAGATGGCAATCACAGCTCTTGTTGCAATTGGTATGGTATTTGTAATTGTTGCAGGGCACATTGACCTTTCGGTTGGTTCTGTTGTCGGATTTACTGGTGCTATTGCTGGTGTTTTGCAGGTTTGGAATGGGTGGTCAACTCCTGCTACAGTTATTGCAGTTTTGATAGTTGGTATTATAATTGGTATATGGCAAGGATACTGGGTTGCATACAGGGGCGTTCCAGCATTCATTGTTACACTGGCAGGCATGCTTGTGTTCAGAGGCGGTGTGCTTTTAGCAAGCAAGGGTATTACAATATCACCTTTTAAAGATAGTTTTAGGTTTATCGGGCAAGGATATTTGAATAAAGCTTTGAGCATTGCATTTGGGGCTGTCTTAATTGTTGGGTATCTTCTTTTAACAATTAGCCAGAGAAATAGAAGGAAAAAATACAACTTAGAAGTTTTGCCAATGGGCTTAGAGATTGCAAAAGCTACAGTTGTAATTGCTCTTATTGTTGCATTTACGGGCGTTATGATAAGCTATGAGGGAATTTCTATTCCTGTTCTGATACTTGTTGTGTTTACAATCCTGCTAACATTTGTCTCTCAAAACACAACATTTGGAAAATATGTGTATGCAATAGGTGGGAACAAAGAAGCAGCAAGTCTTTCGGGTATAAACATTAGAAATGTGACAATGAAGATTTTCATTCTCATGGGATTTTTATCAGCACTGGCTGGAATTGTTTTAACATCAAGGCTTGACGCTGCAACATCTGGTGCTGGAACAAATATGGAGCTTGATGCAATTGCTGCAGCAATCCTCGGTGGAACAAGCACACTTGGCGGTGAAGGAACAGTTCCGGGTGCTATCATAGGTGCACTTATTATGGCAAGCATAGACAACGGTATGAGCCTTTTGAACTTGGAATATTCATATCAGCTGATTGTAAAAGGCTTGGTGTTAGTATTTGCTGTATGGCTTGATATTATGTCAAGAAAGAAAGCATAAAATATTAGTTTTTTAGAGGGCCATAGCTTAAAAGGAGTATTTTTATGTTACTTAAGAGAAATATTTTAAGGTATTTAAAAGCTATGGCCTTTTAAACTTTTGGGTGACAAAAGAATTTGGGTTTATAATCTAAAAATATATTTATGAAAGGTGGCTATTTATGAAATCATGGGCAAGACTTAGGGCAAATTCTTTATATAAGATATTCAAAAAAGGTAGCCTTGCTCAGAAACTAAGTGTTTTTGTATTAGTTTTATTGCTGATTCCAATAACAATTATTGATATTTTTTCTGTGTCGAAAGCAGTAAATTCGGTGATAAGCGAAAGCAAAAAGTCGTATTTGATTGCGACAAACTCAACAGCACAGTATTTTCAAGTCTTATTTGAAACAGCTAAAAATGCTGCAATTCAATTAATGTCAAATGACAGCATACAATCTTTTTGCACAGGAGAAAGCCAAAATCTAAAGGACGAAAATGAAAAGGCAAAAATAGCCCAGGATGCCAAAAATATTATTGCAAATCTTGTGGTTACATCTGAAATGTTCTCTGGTGCCTACATATTAACAAATAGACAAACTTCACTGATGTTTCCATCTATACCGTTTGATTACCTTGATATCAATAAAGTAGCGAATTCAAAATGGTACAAAACGATTATGGATTCGGCAGGATATGTTTTGATAGATTCTCATAGAGAAAACTTTGATGAGGTTGCTGAAAATGGCAACAGTCAGATTCCTGCTTATGCATGTTCAATTGGATTTCAATTTAGGGATTTGAAAACTAACCAGATAAAAGGCGTAATGCTTTTGGATATAAAGGAAGAATGGCTAAGAGAAAAGCTTCAATCTACAGAACTTTCAAAACAAGGCGTAATGACAATTGGTCTTTTACCTAATGGGAAAATAGTTCTTCCATTGGATTGGGAAGACAAAATGAATATAAGTGTAAAACCAAATGAAGGATTTGTACAAAAGATTTTATCTCAGGTTAAAGCTGGTAAAAAAGAAGGAGCTTTTGAAATGGTTTATCAGCAAAAACCATACCTTATAACTTTTTCAAAGACTCAGTATTTTGACTGGACTGTAGTGGGTATGATACCTGTCAGTGCAATAGTAAAAAGTGCACGCAGTATGGAAAACGTAATTATATTACTTACAGCTATTTTTACATTAATTGCCATTGTGTTTGGTATACTATTTGCCTTGAAAATAGTAAAGGATATTGAAAAAATAACTGATGTTATGGCGATAGCAGAAAAAGGCGACTTAACAAATACAATTAATATAAGGCGCAGTGATGAGATAGGGAGTCTTTCAAGAAGCTTTAACAATATGACCAGCAACATAAAAAAGCTTGTAGAAAAGGGTAAAAATTTGACACAGCAGGTAACATCCTCAATAGCATCTCTTACAACAATTGCAACTGAAACGTCAGCTGCTTCAAACGAAATAGCACGAGCAATTCAAGAGATTGCTGAAGGTGCAGGAAATCAGGCAAAAGAAGCTACAAATGTTTCTGAAATAGTATCACAGTTTGGTCAGAGAATAGAATCTATTGTTTTTTCTATAGACCAGGTAAATAAACTTTCAAAAGAAGTATTTAATTTATCAGAAAATGGTTTTGAAGCTGTAAAAAGTTTGGATAAAGCAACTGTTGACACTGTAAATATTACAGATTCAATGATAAGAACAATAAATCAGCTGGCTGAGTATTCAAAATCAATTGGGAAAATAATTAATCTTCTTGGTAGCATATCTGAGCAGACAAAACTGCTTGCACTTAATGCATCAATAGAGGCAGCAAAAGCAGGTGAGGCAGGAAGAGGCTTTGCAGTTGTTGCAAGCGAAATTCGCAAACTTGCTGATATGTCAAAAGAATCAACACGCGAGGTTGATGAAATAATAAAGAAAATAATAAATCAAACAAAAGAAGCACAGGAGATAGCTGGCAAAGTAGAATTTGTTATAAATAATCAAAACACAGCTGTTGAGACTGTCACAGGTGCGTTTGGTAAAATAAAGTCTGCAGTTGAAGAATTATTCGAAAAAATAGAAGATATAAATAAGTTAATCTTATCAATAGACAATGAGAAAACAGCAATAATTGAAAGTATAGAAAATATTTCAGCTATATCTCAAGAGACTGCAGCATCAACACAAGAGGTTTCAGCGTCGACTGAAGAGCAATTAGCTGCAATTGAAGAACTAAAAGCCATGATTGAAAGACTAAATATTTTAGCCCAAGACCTGTATCAAGCAATGCAGGTGTTTAGAGTTTGAAAATCTACATTGATCACGTGTTAACAAATATTAAATGAGGATTGTATTTAATAATTTATAAAGCCTTTTAATCTTACACTTGCCAAACTGGAAAAGGGCTTGTACTTTAGCCATTTGTACAAGCCCTTTTTCACAGTTTAATTTCTGAACAATACTTTTTCATTTTCAAACATGCTGGCAGCAAATTTAATTGAAATTATAATATAAACAAGCGATGAAATTATGAAAAGCCCCAAATGTTGTAAATTGACAATGTCATAAATTAGTTCTTTTAAAATAGAGATTGCATTTACAAGCGGTAGAACAAAGTATATATCGGTAAGTTCATTTGGCATTTTGTACATTGTAAGATATGGAGGAATTACAACAATTAAGCTAATAGGCGAAAGATAACTTTGCCCTTCCTTGAACGATCTTGCATATGAAGCTATGGCAACTTCAATTGCAGCAAAGATGATTGCTGTAAGAAATACTACCAAAAGCATTATCAACACTGTTGCAGGCGAAACTGAATAATCTGAAAAAGGAGAGTTTTTATAGGTTGCACCAAGTGCATTTGGTAAAAGAACAAATGATAAAATAATACCTGTCAAAGAAGAAAGTCCAGCCAAAAGCGACATTATACTTACCGCCAGATATTTGCCAGTGACAATTGATGACCTTGTTGCAGCTGTTGTCAAAAGAGGCTCGAGCGTCCCTCTTTCCTTTTCACCTGCTGTAATGTCAATTGCAATGTTTAATCCGCCAAGTGCAGCCCAGAGAGCTAAAAACATAGGAATTAAAAATGCTAAAATTGTTGCAGACTGCTTCTTGGGTGGTGCAACATTTTCTTTCTTTACAACAATTGGTTCGATTATGGAAGGATCTAATTTTTTTTGAACAAGCCTTTGCTTTACAACTTGTTTTGAAAATTCATTTATTAAGTTACTCAGGATATTTCCAACATTAGAAGATTTCAAATCAGTTTCATTTGTCAAGATTTGTAAGTTTGTTTGTTTTTCCTGAGAAATCATAATTTCAAAATCTTTCGGGATTATAAGAATAGCCTTAATTTTGCCATCCTGTAAATCTTTCTTTGGATTTGATGAACTAACAATTTTAAACTCTGATTTCTCAATTATAGATGTTATTGTTTTTGAGTTTTCTTTTCCTATAATGCAGATAGGTGTTTTTTCAGGTTTTACTTCAACAGCAGACTTTGTTGCAACTGATGCTATTACAAAGATTATAGGAATAAATAACATAGGCAATATTATGTTAACAAGTAGTGCTTTTTTATCTCTGAAAGCATCTTTTAATTCTTTTTTAAATACAATCCACACATGCTTTAAATTCACATTCATCTTTCCTCACCTACCAGTCTTAAGAATACATCTTCAAAGCTGTGACCAGAGAACCTTTGCTTTATCTCATCAATTGATCCAAGTGCCACAAGCTTTCCTTTGTGAATAATCACAACCCTGTCACACAGCTTTTCAACCTCACTCATTGAATGGCTTGAAAATATGATTGTTCTTCCTTCCTGTTTACAAAGCCTTATAAAGTCATGTACTTCTTTTGCGCTTGACACATCCAAAGAGTTTGTAGGCTCATCAAAGAGCATCACTTCCGGATTGTGTATCACAGATCGAACAAAACACACCTTTTGCTTCATACCTTTTGAAAATGTTCCAGCAGGCTTGTCAATATAGTCCTGCATTCCAAACTTTTCTGCAAGTTCATTAATTCTCTTTTTTAGATCATTTTTGTCCATATCATGCAAAAGCCCAAAATATTCAATGTTTTCCCGAGCTGTAAGCCTTGCATAAAGTCCGCTTTCACTTCCAAAAAGAATTCCTATCTTTCTTCTTACCTTTTCTGGTTCTTTTGTGATGTCAAGCCCTGAGATAATAGCTGTGCCAGATGTCGGTTTTAGCATTGTGGCAAGCATCCTTAAAGTTGTTGTCTTGCCAGCGCCGTTTTCACCAAGGAGCCCGAAAATTTCGCCTTTGTTAATGGTAAAAGATAGCCTGTCAACCGCCCTGACCTTGCCAAAGTCTTTGGTAAGTTCAATTAACTCTACCATTTTTACATCCTCCTGTGGTTTTGATTATTTTGATCAACGACTGGAGATAATTTATATTTTTTTACACTTCCCGCCGATAGAGGTATATCACATTTACAAGGAATGAAACTGCAAACAATACTATTGAAAAGAGTAAAATGATAATTGAGCTTTTAAAATCAGTATACAAATATATAATAAATGTTGCAACTCTTTTATTGGAAGTTGATAATATGTAAAGAGGAAACATTATAGCAGGTAATAACTCAACGGTAGCAACCATTGTTAAAGCAAGTGCAAAAATTGTTCTGTTTTTTATAAAGAAGACCATAGCTGTCATAAGACAAAATAGAGAAAAGATAAAAAGCGTTGTTGCAAATAGAAAAATAGAAAGAGGAATAATGCTGTATGAATATTCTGAGGAGAAAAATAGTTTGGTTGACAATAGACCAATATTAAAACCGAAAACATTCAATAGAATTATTGTTAAATCAAATAAAAAGTCCCAGACAGCAATGTGGATTCTTTTTATAGGGGCTACATATAAGAAGTTTAGGTTATAGATATTTGTAGCTATACCAACCATAATAGGATCGTTGTAATAGTATATACCTTTATTTATAGTCAATACAGCTAAAATGAAAAGGAAAAGACAATATGCTAATATTAACCGGGCAAATTTTTGATTTAAGAAGATAGAGAAAATGCCAGACACGACAGCAACAATTAAAGCCATTATAATTACAGTTTTTATGTTTCTAACATACAAAAAATACTCTTTCATTTTTAGCTCATCTCCCTGTAATTTTCTTAAAATTCTTTTTTGACAAGAAGCTTGTAAGAAATAAAGAGAGAAACAACTGTTAATATGAAAGTATACATAATTAAAATTACAAAAAGTGAAAACACATGATTTTTTAAGAAGAAAATAATCAAAGGCAAAGAAGCGGCAAAGATTAACAACATCCTGATGAAAAACATTATTAACAACTTGGCAAAGTCATTTTTTCTCATAGCATCATGAGATAACATAAAGGCTGGTTGAAGTACCGCAGTGCTGTTAATTCCTACAAGAAATAATATTAAGCCATAAGCAATGATATCCTCATTACTTGAAACGAAGTTTTCTCCAAGCATAAAGTAAAACAAGGAAAGAACAAATACTGTCAGAAAAAATACACATCCAACGTTTCTCAAAAATCGAGAAAAAACAATGCCTATTCTTTTCATAGGTAGCAATACTATAAAATCCAAGTCGTTCACCAAACTATCAAATATACTTGGAAAAGCAACTATGATAATTAACAGTGTATAAAAACTTTGAGCAAAATCTTCAAGTAAGTTAAAAATTTATTCAATATGCCCAAAATAAATGTAATCAGCAACATTTCAGTGAAAAGTATATAAAAAGATTTTTATACAACTTCCAGTACTTCATCCTCCTCATCCCTTCTCACAAGCATAACATAGAACTTTTCAATGGATGGCTTTTCAACCACAAATTCATTTTGGAAAAGTTTAAAATCTTTTTTGCGGCACAGTGCTTCAAAGGAAAGAGAGCTTTTTTTCAAAGACAAAACTGCACTTTTCGGGATTTTGTCATACTCATTTGCAGCTCCCTTCACTATGCAGTAATCATCTTGAATACTTTCACGCGATGAGCTGAACACAATCTTGCCACCATCAATAATTGTTACAAAATCGGCAACATTTTCAATGTCAGACACTATATGTGTTGAGTAAAAGACAGCTTTTTCTTCTGATTGAACAAACTCCTGCAAAATCTCAACAAACTGGTTTCTTGCAACAGGGTCAAGCCCTGATGTTGGCTCATCTAAAATCAAAAGGTCTGGCCTGTAGGATAGAGCCAAGGCAATTGAAAACTTCATCACTGTTCCTTTTGACAGCTGGAAAATCTTTTTGTTCTGGTCAATTTCAAAAAGGTCGCAAAGTTTTTTGTAAAGCTTATCATCCCATGTTTTATAAAATGCTTTCATTATCTCTTTTACCTCTTTCGGTTTCAGATACCCTGGCACAATTGGATTTTCCAGAACAATTCCAAGCCTTTGTTTGATTTGTACCTCATCACAGTTAAAAGGCTTTTCAAAGATTAAAACCTCCCCACTTTCTTTTTTGACAAGGTCAAGAATACACTTTATTAAAGTTGTCTTACCAGCGCCGTTTCTTCCCAAGAGTGCCATTATGTAGCCACTTTCTAAAACAAGCTCTTTAACTTCAAGCTTAAAGTTTTTGTATGTCTTTGTTAGATTTCTGACACAAAGAGCAATCATATTAGCCTTCATCTCCTTTATAAAGTTTTTCAATCATATCAATCAATTTTTTTAGTTCAATTCTCAAAAGCTTTGCTTTCCTGACAACTTTTTGCAAGTCCTCTTCAATCTCTTTTGTGCCTATGTTAGAAATTTTTTCTCTATCAATCTCAGCAACAAATGTTCCTCTTGACGGCACTGTAACAATAAAACCTTCTTTTTCAAGCTCATCATATGCTCTTTTGGTTGTGATGACACTGACATTTAGCTCTTTTGCCAAAACTCTGATTGATGGTAAAGCTTCTCCTGCCTTAAGACTTCCTTCTATTATCTGTTTCTTTATTTGATCTTTTATCTGTTCATATATAGGTTTGTTTGATGTTTGCGAAATCACAAGCTTTAGCACATTTTTCTTACCCCTTTTATATACTGTATATATACAGTATATACAGCTTTAATCAGATTGTCAATATTAATTTCAAGCCATCATAAGATATTTCCCATTTGCCACCTTCTATTTTTATCCAAACCTGATTGTCCTTACACAGTAGTTTGTTTGTATTGAGGGGAATTAATTGATGGGTTAAAATATAGAATGTGTCTAAGTTTTGGATTATTAAAAAGACAGTTTTTGATGACAAAAAAATTTAAAAAAATTTGTTAAGAATTAATAAAGAAAAAGGTGATAAGTTGATGTATATATATAATGTGATGAAAACTCTGATAGAGTATGCAAGTCGTTCAAATGACATTCCAGTTGCTGCAGCCATTGTAAAGAATGGTAAAATTATTAGCATCAAAAGAAATGACAGTAAAAAGGCTATTTACCACGCAGAGATTCTTGCCATAATTGACGCCACATCAAAGCTTTCTACAAAGGACTTAAGAAACTGCGAGATGTTTGTGACAAAAGAGCCGTGCCCTATGTGTATGAGTGCAATAGTTTTGAGTAAAGTAAAGAGGCTTTACTTTGGTGCAAGGGATTTTAAGATGGGTGCTGCTGAGTCTTGCTTTAATCTTTCACAAAATCCTTTTTTAAATCATAAGGTAGAAGTGATAGGAGGAATATGTGAAGATGAGTGCAGACTTCTTTTAAAAAGGTTCTTTGAAGAAAAGCGAAGATAGGCTTTCAAAATAGGTGAGTTTTAATGTTTGTTTGTGTAAAGTAGAATATTTGAGGGTATATATCAAGTAGAAGAGATTTTTCAGGTACAAAAGAGGGATTGATTGTGGTATTTTTGTTGGATGGATATTATAAAAATTTTGGAAAGAAGGTTGCGTGGAGGAGATGGAGAACAAATTTTTACAGCTTGTATTTACAAGTAATCTCCAGCTTGTCAAAGTAGCAGAAAAAGAGATATTGTCATTTTTAACAAGGGAAACTAATATATCAGCAGATGAGCTTTTAGAATTCAAACTTATAGTGAATGAACTTTTAATAAATGCTGTGGTTCATGGAAATAAGGAGGACAGTTCAAAGTCTGTAAAGGTAAAGGTTGGGATAGTAGATAAAAAACTAAGTTACATTGTTGTTGAGGATGAAGGGGAAGGCTTTGACATTGACAGAGTATTTAAAGAGTACACCCCATACGATGAAAAGGATGAAATAGAAGATTTGTATGAGTTTGGTCGAGGACTTATGATAGTTGCATCACTTTGTGAAAAGGTTAAGCAGAACCAGAAGGGAAACAAAATTGTGGCTGTGAGAAGGCTCAAAAAAGAGGAAGATTGTTATGTTTGATGAAGAATAAATAATTAATCTCAGAATGCAAGACTGTCAAAAATATGCGACAGTCTTTTTTATTTTGTACACTTTATTAGAAACATTACAAAAGCTAAATAAAAGTCTCTTTTTCTTAATTTTTTGATCTTGAAAGATTTAAAGAAAAAATTATAGAATTCTTAACAAATAAAAATGCTGAGGTGAAAAAGTCAGTGTTTTCTTTGAAAAACTACCTTCCTGATGCTACTTTATCCAAATATATGAAAGTTTTAGTCAAGGCAGATGAAAGTGTTTTTGTAAAGATATTTCTCAACAAACAGCTTAAGACAGAAAGATTTATCAGAGAAGATGAGATTTTAGACGCTGTTGTTGAGCTAAATGAAGGAAAAAACCACTTGCAAATTGAAGGTGAAAATCTTGAAGGCAATAAGTATGTTTTGAACAAAAGTATAAGATATCTGGAAAAACCGTTTGCAATAGTTGACCAGAACTATGCGGGGTGCGACAAAGATGTTGCAGGTGGGATAGTTTTTTGCAAAAGTTTAAAAAGCTTAGCTGAAATACTCAAGAAAGAAAACTCTTCATATAAAACTGTGTTTATAAGAAATGGAATTTATAGAGAAAAAGTAAATATTGATTCGTCAAGAGTAATGCTAATTGGTGAGGACAGAAACAATACTATTGTAATTTATTCTTTGGCAGCTGGATTTCCTGCAGAAAACGGAGGAATTTTATCTACTTCTAACACTGCTGCGTTTACAATATCTGGAGAGGATTTTGTTGTTGAAAATATTACATTTGAAAATTGTTTTGATAAAAATGTTCCGATTGAGCACAGACAAGCTGTTGCAGTAAAAGCATTGGCTGACAGGTTAATGTTTTTCAACTGCGCCTTTAAAAGTACTCAGGATACTCTTTATGCTGATTTTGGGAGACAGTATTACTATAGATGCTACATAGAGGGAGATGTAGATTTTATTTTTGGTGCAGCAACAGCTGTATTTGAGGAGTGTGTTATATGTTCTCTTGACAGGGAAGACAGAAAAATAAAAGGGTATGTTACAGCAGCAAGTACAAAACCAGATAGCCAGTATGGGTTCTTATTTATAAGATGCAAGCTAATATCCAATATAAGAGAAAAAGAGTGTGTCTACCTTGGAAGACCATGGCATCCATCTTCTGATCCTAACAGGTGGGTAAATGTTGTGTTCAGAGAATGTTATTTAGACGAACATATTCACACTGATGGGTGGTGTGAGATGCACGGTTTTTGCCCAGAAAATGAGAGGTTTTTTGAATATAAGAATTTTGGTCCTGGAAGCTCAATACAAAATCCAAAAAGACCTCAACTTAATGAGAACGAAGCTCAGATGTACACAAAGGAAAAGGTTTTTGGAGATTGGAAAGTAGAGATATAGCAAGCACAGTATTAATAAAGTAAAAAGCGGGCGTATGCCTGCTTTTTTATTTTTTTCATTTAAAAGTGATTGACCAATCTTGTGTAATTATTTTGAATTTTATATTGCAATTCCTCAAAAAATTGAGTAGAATATTAATAAGCTGACACACAAATCCACATGTAAGAAATAGGTGATGAAGAGAGATGCTTTCGGCAACGCGCAGGCAAAAAATTAAAGAGATATTGATGGAGAAAAAGAGTGTGACTGTCACAGAGCTTTGCAACATTTTCAACGTATCTGACGAGACAATAAGAAGAGATTTGAAAAAACTTGAGCAGGAAGGGATAATCGAAAAAAATTATGGTGGAGCTATTTTAAAAGAAGGGGTATCAATAGTTCCACCTATTTCCCAGCGCTCAAAAGAGTTTATCCAGGAAAAAGAAAGGATTGCACTTGAGGCGATAAATAGAATAAAAGAGGGTATGGTTGTAATTCTGGATACAGGAACAACCACACAGCAGATAGCAAGAAAACTCAAGAGTTTTCAGCACATAACTGTGATAACCAATGGCATAAATATAGTAAATGAACTAATAACCAATAACAGTATTAATTTATTTTTAGTTGGAGGCAAGGTGAAAAATTCTAACTTTTCAACAGTTGGGCCAGAAGCCCAGAAAGCATTTTTGCAGTTTAGTGCTGATATAGCTTTTATAGGAACAAGCGGAATTTCTCTTGAAAAAGGACTTACAACCTCTGATGTTTTTGAAGCAGAGGTAAAAAGGGCTATGATAGATAGCAGCAAAGAGGTCATAGTTGTTGCAGACAGCAGCAAGTTCAAGAAAAATGCAATGGTTTCATTTGCAACATTGAGCAAAGTGTCTGAAATTATTACAGCAGGCGAGATAAGTGATGAACTTGTAGAAAATTTCAGGCAAAAGGGTGTGAAGATAACTGTAGTATAACCATTTCAAAAGAAGCAAAGAGTAGATTTTTACGTTGAAAGGGGCAAACCTTAGATGGAAAAGATTCTTACCATAGATATTGGAACAACTGCCTGCAAGGTAATAGTGTTTGACCTGCAGGGGAACATCTTGGCAAAAGCAAACAGGGAGTATCCAACATACACGCCTCAGATTGAGTGGGCAGAACAAGACCCACTTGACTGGTGGAAAGAAGCAGTAGAAGGTATCAAGCAGGTCGTACAAGTAGCAGGAGCAGATGACATTGTAGCAATTGGACTTTCGTCGCAAAGAGAGACAGTTGTTCCAATTGATAGGGAAGGTAATGTCTTATCAAGAGCTATTTCGTGGATGGACAGGCGTTCGCGGGTCGAAGCCGAAGAAATTTCACGTCAGTTTGGAAAAGAAACAATACATAAAATCACAGGTTTGATTCCAGACTCTACATTTACAGCAACAAAGCTTTTATGGCTCAAAAAACACCAGCCAGAAATTTTGCAAAAAGCTTATGTTTTTCTGCAGCCCAAAGAGTTTATCGGATACATGCTCACAGGGCAGGCTGCAACAGACCATTCATTGGCATCACGAACAATGATGTTTGACATAAACAAAAGACAGTGGTGGCAAGATATATTTGAGTTTGTGGGGGTCAAAACCTCTCAGTTTCCAAGACTTTGTTATGCAGATGAAATCATAGGGTATTTGAAAGAAGATGTTGCAAAATTTTTGGGTCTTAAAAACGGAATACCAGTTGTAAGCGGTGGTGGAGACAGGCCTTCAGAGGCATTGGGAGCAGGGATTGTAGGAAGCCGTGTTATGGAGTCAACAGGGACTGCCACAAATGTTTCGATGTCATCTAATAAAGTGCCAGAAAGTCTTGACCCGAGAGTTGTATGTTCCTGCCATGTGATAAGAGACCACTACTTAATTGAGCAGGGGATAAACACAAGCGGCACAATTTTGAGATGGATAAGGGATAACTTTTACAGGGGCGAGAAGGAAAAAGGCGAGAATGTTTATGAGCTAATTGACAATGAAGCTGAAAGTTCAGGTCCTGGCGCAAACGGTGTTGTACTTTTGCCATTTTTCATGGGTTCACGCGCAACAAGATGGAACCCTGACGCAAAAGGAGTTTTGTTTGGACTGACGCTGACACATTCAAGAGCTGACATTGCAAGAGCTGTGCTTGAAGGAATTTCGTATGAGATAAGAGCATGTATTGAAATTTTAGAGTCTATGGGTCTTAAAGCCGAGAATATAGTTTCTATGGGGGGTGGCGCAAAGAGCAGAGTATGGAGCAAAATTAAAGCTGATATTTTGGGAAAGGCTGTTGTTGTTGAGAAAGTACAAGAGGCGGCATCAAAAGGAGCAATGCTTCTTGCTTCATACGCAATTGGTGCAAGGAAAAGCTTAATTGAGGAAAAAAGAGAAGTGCTTTTTGAGTACCAGCCAGATAGCAAAAACTACGAAATTTACAACAGAGTATATGAAATTTATAACCAGCTTTACAACTCAGTTTCCCACCTTTATTCAAAAATTTCTCAATATTGATGGGTAGGAGGTCTTTGTTTTGCTTGTAAATTTGAATCAGGTTTTAAGCTATACAAAAGTAAGAAAGTTTGGTGTGGGGATGTTCAACGGGCTTTCAGCCGATTTTTATGAAGGCCTGATCGATGCTGCAGAGCAGCTCAGGTGCCCAATTATTATCGGTGTTGCTGACAGATTTGTTGACAGGCTTGATTTTGAAATGATTGCAGAGGTCATGATTTTCCTTGCGAAAAGGGCATCTGTTCCAGTTTGTGTTCATCTTGACCATGCAAAGAGTTTGAAAAACATCATGAGAGCAATAAAGGCTGGGTTTACATCTGTCATGTTTGATGGGTCAAGCTTGCCTTTTGAAGAGAATATAAAGAGAACAAGGGAAGTTGTTGAGATAGCGCATTCTGTTGGTGTGAGCGTTGAAGGTGAGCTTGGAGTTGTGGGAAGAGGAGATTTTGACTTTAAAAATCCAGAATTTTATACAAAGCCCGATGAAGCTGAAGAATTTGCTCAAAAGACACAGGTTGATGCTTTAGCTGTTTCGATTGGCACAGTGCATGGTGTTTATAAAGGCGAACCTAAGCTTGATTTTGAAAGGCTTTCTGAAATCAGAAAAAGGGTTGATTGTTATTTAGTCTTGCACGGTGGGTCTGGTCTTTCTGATGTTGATTTTAAAAAGTGTATAGAATATGGCATAAACAAGGTAAATATATTTACAGACCTGACACTTGCTATAAATGCTCAGCTTCCAGAATTTGTAAAACAAACTGAAGATTTAACCCCGGCAATATTTGAAAAGATAAGAGAGATTGTAAAGCTCGAAGCTATAAAGAAGCTTAAAATCTTTGGCAGTTACAACATTTTATAGATAAAAATTTATTGGAGGTGTGAAGAATGAACGAGCCAATTAAAAAATATTTTAAGATAGGAACAATTCATTTCATGTCATTTCCAGAGGTGATTGGTGGAGAAGGACCAATTGAAGAAACCTTAAAAATAATCTTAGAAGATGATTACTTTGATGCAGTAGAAATCACATGGGTAAAAGACCCAGAGGTAAGAAAAAGAGTAGCAAAGATGTTAAAGGATGCACATATAGCAGTTGCGTACGGTGCACAGCCTACTCTTCTTAGAACAGGGCAGAACCCCAACGATTTGGACCCAGAAAAAAGAAAACAGGTTATAAACTTTTTGAAAGAGAGGATTGACGAGGCGATTGAGCTTGGTGCTCAAGGGCTTGGATTTTTGTCAAGACAATATGATGAAGCAAAAAAAGAGGAAGCATTTGAAGCTTTGGTTGATACAACTTTGCAGCTTTGCGACTATGCAAAGTCAAAAGGCAATTTCTTGATTGAACTTGAGGTGTTTGACTTTGATATAGACAAAAAAAGCTTGATTGGACCTGCAGAACTTGCGGCAAAATTTGCAGAGAGAATCAAAAAAGAATATGATAATTTTGGTTTGATTGTTGACCTTAGCCATCTGCCACTTACAAGAGAAACAGCAGAGCAGGCACTCCTGCCAGTGAAAGATTATCTTACCCATGTTCATATTGGGAATGCTGTTGTAAAAGACCCAAGCCACCCTGCATATGGTGACAAGCATCCGATGTTTGGAATAGAAGGCGGCGAAAATGACGTTGAAGAGGTTATTGAGTTTTTAAGAGTATTAAAAGAAATAGGGTTCATGGACCCAACAAAAAGACCAATTTTGAGTTTTGAAGTAACACCTATGGCAGGGCAAGACCCGAAGATTGTTCTTGCAAGCTCAAAGCGTGTATTAAATGAGGCATGGGCAAGATTATAAAAGCAGTTTGATAAAGCAAGAGATAAAAGTTTAACATACCATTCATATTTTTGGGAGGGAGATTCATTATGAAGATACTTGTAACAAGAAGAATAATGGAACCTGCGATTGAGCTTTTGAAAAAATATGGTGAGGTTGAAGTAAATCCACACGACAGACCAATGACAAGAGAAGAGCTTCTGTCAGCAATAAAAGACAAGGATGCAGTTTTAACCCAGCTTGTTGACAAGGTTGACAAAGAGTTTTTCGACCATGCACCAAATGTCAAGATTGTTGCAAACTATGCAGTGGGTTACGATAACATAGATGTTGAAGAAGCAACGAGAAGAGGTGTTTATGTCACAAACACACCTGATGTTCTTACCAACGCAACAGCTGAGCTTGCATGGGCGCTTTTGTTTGCTGCGGCAAGAAGAATAGTTGAAGCTGACAAGTTTATGAGAGGTGGACATTACAAAGGCTGGGGACCAATGCTGTTTTTGGGCAAAGGTGTGACAGGTAAAACGCTTGGTGTGATTGGTGCAGGTAGAATTGGGCAGGCTTTTGCAAGAATGTCAAGAGGGTTTAATATGAAGATTTTGTATTATGACTTTGAAAGAAAAGAAAACTTTGAAAAAGAGCTTGGTGCCCAGTATGTGCCGCTTGATGAACTCTTAAAAGAAGCTGATTTTATTTCAATACATGTACCTCTCACACCACAGACAAGGCATTTAATTGGTGAAAGAGAATTTTCTCTCATGAAACCATCGGCAATTTTAATTAACACAGCACGTGGACCAATTGTAGATGAAAAGGCTTTAGTCAAAGCGCTTAAAGAAAAGAAGATTTATGCTGCAGGACTTGACGTGTATGAGAGAGAACCTGAGTTTGAGCCAGAGCTGGCTGAGCTTGACAATGTTGTAATGCTTCCTCATATTGGTTCTGCAACAGAAGAGTCAAGGCTTGACATGGCAATGCTTGCAGCAAACAATATAGTAGATTTCATTGAAGGAAGAGTTCCAAGAACACTTGTCAATAAAGAGGTTTTGAACAAGAAATAATAAAAAATCTTCTTTTGGTGAATATTTCCCTGCGGGAAGGAGGTTATTCCCGCAGGGGGATATTTAAATAAGTAAAAAATCGATTATTTTAAAAAGGCAGAAAATAATGCTATAATATTTTTATGAATAATACGCAACAGCATTTCACAATACGAAACAGGAGAGTAGAATATGGCGCAAAATAGTGTACAGTCTGTTGAACGGGCGTTTGAAATAATCGAGGCATTGGCTGTTGAGCCAAGGGGACTTACAGTAAGTGAGCTTTCTGAAAGGCTTTCACTTCACAAGACAACAGTCCACAGGATACTTCAGACACTTCTTCAAAGAGGGTATGTGCAAAAAGACAGACACACTCTAAGATACAAGCTCGGTGTGAAGTTTGTTGAAATATCAAGCATATATCTCAATAACATCGAGCTTAAGACAGAAGCACATCCATATTTAAGAGAACTTGTAAAGATGCTCAATGTGACTGTTCACCTTGCTATACTTGATGAGTTTGATGTTGTGTATATAGACAAAGTAGAACAGGTAAACTCAATAAGGCTATATTCGTCTATTGGTAAAAGAGTACCAGCATATTGTACAGCTCTTGGGAAGGTTTTACTCAGCAAGTATCAAGACCATGAAATCAAAAAGATACTAAAATCAATTGAACTCAAGCCCTATACACAAAACACTATAACAGACCCAGAGATTCTTTTAAATGAAATAATACTTGCACGAGAGCGTGGCTGGGCAGTTGATAATCAAGAACTGCAACCGTCAATCAGATGTATTGCTGCGCCTATTTATGACTACAGAAATGAGATCATTGCTGCCATAAGCATTTCTGCACCTGTGAACATTTTGCCGCCTGAAATGGATGAAGAAAATGCAAAAAAGGTTGTAGACACAGCAATGACAATCTCAAGCAGGCTTGGGTTTGTAAAAGACAGGTTCTAAAAATACTATAAAAACTTAAGATGAAAGGGGTTTAGCTCTTCGATGGAAAAAGAACAGGTACTTGAGAGAATTCACGAAAATGGGCTTGTGGTTGTTGTAAGGGCTGAGTCAAAAGAAAAAGCTCTAAAGATAACTGAGGCTTGCATAAGAGGCGGAGCGAGCGCAATTGAGATCACCTTTACAGTTCCAGGTGCAGATGAGATAATCAGACATCTTACAAAAACATACTCTGAAGACAAAATAATAATCGGTGCAGGGACAGTCCTTGACAGCGAGACAGCTCGAATTGCAATCTTGGCGGGTGCAAAGTTTGTTGTGAGCCCATACCTCAATCCTGAAATGGTAAAACTTTGTAACAGGTACAGAATAGCTTCAATGCCCGGTGCTATGACAATAAAAGAGGTTGTTGAGGCACTTGAGTGCGGTGCAGATGTTATAAAAATCTTTCCTGGCGAGCTTTTCGGACCAAAGATTATAAAAGCTTACAGAGGACCGATCCCACAGGCAAGACTTATGCCTACAGGCGGTGTTGACCTTGACAACGTTGATGAATGGATAAAAGCTGGGGCTTTTGCTGTAGGGGTTGGTGGGAATATAACTAAATACGCTCAAAATGATGACTTTGAAAAGGTAGAAGAGGTGTGCAGACAGTTTGTTGAAAAAATAAAGATAGCAAAGGGGAAGGTATAAGCAAGATGTTTGAGGTGACAAGCTTTGGAGAAATAATGCTAAGACTCTCACCGCCTGGGTATCAGAGGATTGTGCAGGCGACAAGTTTTGACATCAATTTTGGCGGTGCTGAAGCAAACGTTGTTGTTGCTCTGTCAAACATCGGGGTGAAGACAAGCTATGTAACACTTCTTCCGCAAAATCCTCTTGGAGATGCTACTATAAACTTTCTGAGAAGATATGGGGTTGACACAAGCTATATAAAAAGAAAAGGCAGAAGGCTTGGAATTTATTTTCTTGAAAAGGGTGTTGGTCAGAGAGCATCTTCTGTTGTGTACGACAGATCAGACTCTGCCATAAATGAGATACAGCCCGGGGATATTGAGTGGGAGCAGATTTTAAAAAAGACCAAAATATTTTTTTCAACAGGAATCACTGCAGCTTTATCACAAAATGTGCTAAATGAGTTAAAAATGGCTTTTAAAACTGCAAAAAATGCAGGTGCAAAGGTGGCGTTTGACATCAATTACAGGTCAAAATTGTGGAGCTATGATAGAGCAAATGAAGTGATTTCAGAACTTATGCCGTATGTTGATATTTTAATTACAAACGAAGAGCATGTAAGAAGAGTTTTAAAGATTGAAATGGAAGACAAATATTTCGAAGGCATTGATTTGACTGTAGATGGGCAAAAGTTTTTGTTTGAAAGGTTGCAAACAAAGTACCAAAACTTGGAGAGAATAATTCTTGCTGCAAGAAGGAGTATATCTGCATCTAAAAACATCTTTTTTGCTTATACAAAAGATGAGAATGGCAACATTGTATTTTCAGAAAAACGTGAAATAGAAATTGTCGACAGGGTAGGGGCAGGTGACGCTTTTACCGCAGGTGTGCTATATAGCATTTTAAGAGGCATTGAGACTACTCAGATGCTTGAGGTTGCCACATACATGTGTGCTCTAAAACATACAGTTGAAGGAGATAGTTTGATTGTAACAGAGGATGAGATAAAACAGGTGCTTTGGCAAGATGGCTCAGGTATGATGAAAAGATAAAACAAGGGAGGGTTATTTGAAAATGGAAGTTCGATTTGCAATGCATCCAAGCCAGTTTAAAGCTCTTACTACAGAACAGATAAGAAAAGAGTTTTTGATTGAAAATCTCTTTGAATATGGCAAGATAAACATGGTCTACACTCATGTTGACAGGGTGATTGTCGGTAGTGCTGTGCCGACAGTAGAGGCTTTGGTTTTAGAAGATGGTTCTCAGATTGGTGCTCAGTATTTTCTTGAAAGAAGGGAAATTGGGATAATCAACATAGGTAGCAGAGGGTATGTAATAGCCGATGGACAAAAGTTTGAACTTGACAAGAAAGATGGGCTTTATGTTGGGATGTCCACTAAAAAACTTGAATTTGGGAGCGATGACCCTTCAAATCCTGCCAAGTTCTACTTTGTTTCAACACCTGCTCATAAACAGTATCCAACAGAAAAGATTGATATCAAGCAAACTGAGGCAACTCATCTTGGTTCGCTTTCTGAATCAAACGAAAGAACAATCTACAAATACATCCATCCAGACGGGGTTAAAAGCTGTCAGCTTGTAATGGGAATGACAATTTTAGAGCCAAATAATGTGTGGAACACTATGCCATGCCATTTGCATGACAGACGTATGGAAGTTTACTTCTATTTTGACATGCCAGAAGATGCGTTTGTGTTGCATCTGATGGGAGAGCCGAATGAGACAAGACACATTATTGTGAGAAATGAACAGGCAGTAATCAGCCCAAGCTGGTCGATACACTCGGGTGTTGGAACTAAAAACTACACATTCATCTGGGCAATGGCAGGCGAAAATCAATCATATTCAGATGTCAATCCTGTTCCAATGAAGGAATTGAAATAAATAAAACATTTGGAGGTGTTTTTAAGATGATACTTGATAAATTCAAACTTGATGGCAAAGTTGCAATTGTAACAGGTGCATCAACAGGTTTAGGTCAGGGAATGGCAATTGCACTGGCTGAGGCTGGAGCTGATATTGTTGGTGTTGATTATGTCCCATGTACAGAGACAAAACAGAAAATAGAGGCAATTGGAAGAAGGTTTTTGGAGATTCAGGCAAACTTGATGACCATTGAGCCAATTAACATGATTATCGAAAAGACAATTCAGGAGTTTGGTAAGCTTAACATTTTAGTGAACAATGCAGGGATTATCAGAAGATGTGATGCTATTGACTTTACTGAAAAGGACTGGGACGATGTACTTGCAATTAATCTCAAGACAGTATTTTTCTTCTGCCAAGCAGCAGCAAGACAATTTATAAAGCAAGGAACAGGTGGCAAGATAATAAACATCGCGTCTATGCTTTCGTTCCAGGGAGGAATTAGAGTTCCATCATACACTGCAAGCAAGAGCGGTGTTGCGGGTATCACAAGAGCACTTGCAAATGAGTGGGCAAAGTACAACATAAACGTAAATGCTATTGCGCCTGGTTATATGGCAACAAACAATACCCAACAGCTCCGTGAAGACCCACAAAGGAGTGCTGAGATATTATCAAGAATACCTGCCGGAAGATGGGGAACACCTGAAGATTTGCAGGGTGCTGTTGTGTTTTTGGCATCTGATGCATCAGAGTATGTAAATGGGTGTATTTTGAACGTTGATGGTGGCTGGCTTGCAAGGTAACTTTACTATTTTTTGGAGGGTTATATTAATATGAACAAATATAAAATGTGGCACAATGAGCTGATTGCTAAGGACATTGTTGAGAGGCTAAATAGAAAAAAATATAATGCATTTTATGCACCAACCTTGGAAGATGCAAAAAATAAGGTTTTAGAACTTATCCCCGAGGGTTCAAGTATTGCCCTCGGGGGTTCTGTTACAATAGAAGAGCTTGGACTTATTGAAATATTCAGAAACGGTCCATATAAACTTTTTGATAGATACAAACCAATGACTGCTGAAGAAAGGATAGAACTTTTTAGACAATCGCTTTTGGCAGATGTACTTGTCACTTCAACAAATGCAATAACAAAAAATGGTGAGCTTGTAAATGTTGATTGTTCGGGCAACAGAGTATCTGCTATGATATTTGGGCCAAAAAAAGTAATAATTGTTGCTGGAGTTAACAAAGTTGTAGAAGACCTTGATGAGGCGTTCAAAAGATTGAAAAAGATTGCACCCATGAACTCTAAAAGAAATAATCACAAAACACCATGTATTGAAACAGGATACTGCATGGACTGTCAAATAAAAGCAAGGATGTGCAACTATATAACCATAATCAACCATGGAATGAAATTCGAAGGACGTATAAATATTATTATTGTGCCTTTTGAGATAGGATTCTAAAAAAATGATGGTCTATCATTAAAATTGTCAATATGAGTTTAAAATTTTCCTTGTATATTTTATGAGAGCATGTTTTGTTCATATGTTAATATTTTCATGTCAACATTAATATTTTCTTGATGAAATCATTTAGCTTTCAAATTAAAATAGTATTGAAAAAGTGATTTATTGAATATGCACAATATTTAATGCAAAAATTCAAATGATATTTTAATTCTGATTATTATCTTTTCACTTATTCGCTAAGAAAGGACGTGGGTTATATGCAAAAATTAAAACAGCTCGCAAAAGAAAACTATTCTGTCAAAATGGCAGATAGTGTACTTTTTAAGTTTCCAGATCTTATTGATAAATGGCAATATGACTATGGTGTTGTGTTCAAAGGTTTAGAATATATTTATGAAAACACCAAAAATGAGAAATATTTTAAATACATAAAGAAAAATATGGACTATTTTGTCAAAGAAGATGGAAGCATAAAAAAATATTCTCTTGATGAATACAACATAGACCATATAAACAATGGTAAAGCTGTATTGTTCTTGTATAGAAAAACAGGTGAAGAAAAGTACAAAAAAGCAGCTCAGCATTTAAGAGAACAGCTCAAGACTCATCCAAGAACGGTAGAAGGTGGATTTTGGCACAAAAAGATATACCCGCACCAGATGTGGCTTGATGGGATATATATGGGTTCGCCATTTTATGCTGAGTATGCAACTTTGATAGGAAAAGATGAAGCAGAAGAGATATTCGACGATGTTGCAAGACAGGTCATTCTTTGTGCAAAGCATACTAAAGACCCAGTGACTGGTCTTCATTATCACGGCTGGGATGAAAGCAGACAGCAAAAATGGGCAAATAAAATCACAGGCTGCTCTCCAAATTTCTGGGGAAGAGCACTTGGCTGGTTTGCAATGGCAATAGTTGATGTTCTCGATTTTCTTCCACAGAATCACCAATCAAGAGATACAATTTTAGCTATATTCAGGCAGCTCATTGACGCTGTTTTAAAGTATCAAGACCCAGAGACAGGTGTGTGGTATCAAGTTGTAAACTATATTGGTAAAAATGGTAACTATCCAGAAGCTTCGGCATCATGTATGTTTGTATATGCACTTGCAAAAGGCATACACAATGGATACCTTTCTTCAAAGTACTTAGATGCATTAGAAAGGGCATATGAGGGGATAATTTATAGGTTCTTAGAAAAAGACCACAATGGACATTTGAGCTTAAATGGAGTTTGTATGGTTGCAGGGCTTGGTGGGAATCCGTACAGAGATGGTTCATATGAATATTACATCAGTGAGCCAATAAAAACAGATGATTTGAAAGGTGTTGGAGCGTTTTTGAAAGCTTCTGCATGGGTTGAAAGACTTTTTTAGCAGAAAGATTAAAGTCAAACAGGAGGGCAAAAGTTTAAAATGATTTACAATGTTTGTGATTTTGGTGCGAAAGGAAACGGAGTAGATAAAGACACAGAAGCGTTTAAAAAAGCAATTGAGGTATGTGAAAAAAACGGTGGTGGAACAGTTTATGTTCCCGCTGGTATTTATCATGTAGGTGCACTACATCTTAAAAGTAACATGACACTTTATATTGAAAGCGGTGCTGTGCTGAAATTTTCACAGGATGAAGAAGACTATCCACTTGTATACACAAGATGGGAAGGCGAAGAGATGCAGGTTTACTCTCCACTGATATATGCAGAAGATGCAGAAAATGTTGCAGTAGTGGGGTTTGGCACAATTGATGGACAGGGCGAAAAGTGGTGGCGTCTTCACAGAAATAAAGAGTTAAAATATCCAAGACCTCGTTCTATCTGTTTTTACAGGTGTAACAACGTTACTATCGAAGGAATAAAGATTATAAACTCTCCAAGCTGGACGGTAAATCCCATAGAGTGCCAGAATGTTACAGTTCACAATATAAAGATTCAAAATCCATATGATTCACCAAACACAGATGGGATAAATCCGGAGTCATGTAAAGGCGTCAGAATATCAAACTGCTACATAGATGTTGGTGATGATTGTGTGACGCTAAAGTCTGGAACAGAAGACTGCAAAGAAAGAATACCTTGTGAGAATATTACAATAACAAACTGTATAATGGCACACGGTCATGGCGGTGTTGTTATCGGAAGTGAGATGAGTGGCGGTGTTCGGAATGTTGTTATTTCAAACTGTATTTTTGAAGGTACGGATAGAGGAATAAGAATAAAAACAAGACGAGGTCGTGGAGGAGTTGTTGAGGATATAAGAGTTTCGAACATTGTGATGAAAAATGTGATGTGTCCGTTTGCGTTTTATATGTATTATCACTGCGGCAAGGGCGGAAAAGAAAAGAGAGTTTGGGACAAATCTCCTTATCCTGTTGATGAATCGACCCCAATTGTAAGGAGGATTTATATAAGCGATGTGGTTGTAAGAGAGGCAAGAGCAGCAGCAGGGTTTTTATACGGTCTTACAGAGATGCCAATTGAAGATGTTGTATTTTCAAATGTCACAGTTGAGATGGCGCAAAACCCTGAGCCTGAGCTTCCTGCTATGATGAGCTATTTAGACCCCATGGCAAAAAGAGGGTTTGTCATAAATACTGTAAAGAACATAAGATTTATGAATGTTACTGTACTGGAACAGGAAGGTGCTGCTTTTGAACTTAACAATTGTGAGAATGTAGAGTTTTATAGATGCAGAAGCAAAGACACAAATGATTATGAAAAGATTTTGAGTCTGAACAACGTTTCTTCACTTGTTACTGATTAGTAAGTAAGAAAAACAGGGGTTAGAATATGGGCTTTAAAAGAGCGTTTCTAACCCCTGTTAACAATAAATATCAATAGCACCACAAATAACAAGTGCTCAAACCATTCTATTTATATTATCTCATAAAATTGGGAGGTGTTCAAAAGAAAAATATAACTATAAACACTAAAAAAATAAAACACAGGGGAGGTAAATTGATGAAAAAGAAAAAATTAATAAGCTTGGTAATTATGTTAGTTTTTTTGGTCAATAGCGTGATTGGAGTTAGCACGGTATTTATGGTAAATGCATTTGCGGGTACATGGCCAGTTACGTGGAACTACACAGTAATAGGTGACTCGACATACCAACCAGGCTCGCCTGTTGGTTCATTTGACCATCAGACAGGCAAAATTACTGTCAGTGCAACTCAGGCTGAAATTAACAGAACGTCCACCCAAACTGCAACAACAGTAGATTATTTTCCTTTTGTATACACGCA
This sequence comes from Caldicellulosiruptor kronotskyensis 2002, assembly GCF_000166775.1. Taxonomy (NCBI): domain Bacteria; kingdom Bacillati; phylum Bacillota; order Caldicellulosiruptorales; family Caldicellulosiruptoraceae; genus Caldicellulosiruptor; species Caldicellulosiruptor kronotskyensis. The sequence goes on from NC_014720.1 coordinate 227,260, forward strand.
GGTCAACAATACTATATTTACAGCCTATGTCTATATTAATGACCCAATTTTATTCACTAATGCAAATTCTAACTATCCAAGAGGTGGTTTGATAGTAAGAAACGGGCTTGGAATACAAGATAGCTATTATGCTGCACTTGTCGAATATAACAGCGCAAGTTCAACAAAGTGGGATTTAAGAGCTCAAAGGAGATTTGGAAGTACAGCAGGTTCATCAACTCGTAGCGCAATATCTTTTCCGTGTGTATTAAAAATTGTAAGGTCATCATCAACAAATATAGCTGCGTATTATGGTGAAGTTAACACAAACACAGGAGTAATAACATGGTATGGACCAATCGGTGCAAGGTCTGATGCAGGGGTTTTAAATTCAACATTATACGTAGGTGTTGGTATAGCGGTTCAAGGGAGTAATGGGAATCCGGCAACACTTCAGACAAGTTTTGTAAGAATAAAAGATGGGGTAGCAGACTCAAATACATCGCCCCAAAATTTATCAGATATATTTAATCTTCCACAAAAGCCACAACTTATAGTAGAAAGTGGAGATTCGCAGGCAAAACTTATGTGGAGTTATGATAGAAATGCTATTTCTTATGACATATTGCTTTCAGAGGATGGTTCAAACTTTAACCTTGTAGCATCTAATGTAACAGAAACAAGTGAAGGTCTCTTGGTTGTTCAAGGAAATGCCTTTTATACTATAAACGGTCTTACAAATGGCAAACAATATTTTGTAAAAGTGAGAGCCAAAAACGAATATGGAGTGACTGAATCAGACCCTGTTATAGTTGTTCCAGAAAAACCAACTCCACCGGCCAAACCAACAGTTATACAAACTGCATATAGTGATGGCTGGGTTTCAATTAAGTGGAAAACAGTATCCAAAGCTACTTATTACGTTGTATATATAGGTGATGCACCAAATAATTATACAGATTGGAAAATAGTTAATGATAATGGTCTTCCAAATCAGACATATGAATGTAAGTTTGATAACCTTATTAACAAGAAACCTTATTATTTGAGGCTTTTTGCAGGGAACAATGTAGGCCTTAGTGAAGGTTCAGATGAAGTTGTGATTGTACCATACCCAATACCTGCAATACCTACGTTTGAAGTAATTCCTGGTGTGCTTGAACTTACTGTAAAATGGAATAAAGTAGAGGATGCTGAAAGATATACTCTATATTTAGGGAAAAGTTCTAAAAATTATACTATTAGTGCTATTGTTTATGACGATGGCAGCCCATTTTATACCTATACATTCAAGAAATTGGAAGGGTTACAATACTATATTACGATGAATGCAGCGAATAATAGCGGTACAAGTGCAAATGCCCAAGAAGTTTCAGCAATGCCTTTGCTGCCACAACATTATGTTACAAATTTAGTTGTGTATGACCAGGACAACGCGGCAAATTGGTCGCTTCGATACAATTTGCAAGTTGGGAGTAAAATTTTTGGAGACAGAGATTATGCTGTTGTATCCATGCCAACAGTCTTGGAAGGGGCTTATTGGATTAGTACTGCTAATCTTTCAAGGTCTTATAATGCCACACCAGTGATTGCAAGCTTTATTGTAACAGAGGATGTTGACATATATGTTGCTATTGATTCGAGACTTTATACATCTAATCAGGTACCAGTGTTCTTGAGTACTTGGGATCTTACAGACTACAAAATAATTGATAACGGGACAAATCCTCAAGTAACATATTTACTCTATAAAAAGTCTTTTAGTAAAGGTTCGTTGGTTGAACTTGGTTATCAAGGTGTTAGTAGCGGATGTGTATTTTATTTCGTTTTAATGAAAAAACAACTATTTTCCATTGATTCTGAAGATATTGTTTATACTAATAAACCAGTATATAACATTAAAGGCAAAATATTTGCTGGTGCTTCAGTAACTATTAAGAAGGCTAACGAAATTGTTGCAACATATGATACTGCTGACCAAGATAGAGAATTTAACATAAGTATTAGTCTTCAGGAAGGCGAAAATTTGATAGAGTTTTCAGCTATATCTACCGACGGATATATTTCAAATAGACTTATAAAAATTGTATATGACTCTACCTCTCCTAAGATTACCTTTAAACAAACTCCGGTTGAATACGAAAATGAAACACCTTCAGCTATTATAAAGTTTGTTTGCGACGAGGATATTTATATAAACATAAAAGTCAATGAACAAACTGTCTTAGACAATGTATATTGTCCAGCACTACAAGACAAAGAACTATTAGTTCCTCTAAGTGAAGGAAATAATACGATATCACTAACAGCAAAAGACAAGTCTGGTAATATAGCCGCATATCAGTGGGTAACAGTTTATGAATATATGATTAAAAACATAAGTTTTGTTGATGACTATGAAAATCAGATTACAAGTTTGACAGCAAATGCCGTAATAAATGTCCTTGCAAGGGCAGAAAATAAGTTAAATATAAGCAAAGATATAGCTATTGTTATTGCATATTACAATAGTGCAAATCAGATGATAGGATATAGTATCTCATATGATACCGTCTTGCCAAATTCATCAGAAGAACTTTTGGCGGGAATTCAGATGCCTTCGTATATTAATGGTCTAAAAGTAAAAGCGTTTATATGGAACTCATTGGAAGGAATGATTCCACTTTCATCTGTTATTGACCTCAAATAATCTCTTTTTAGAAGCAGAGGAAGAAACATTTTGTCTTCCTCTGCTCGTGTAAATTATTCAAAGAATGTCCTGGGGTATATTAAAAAAGGGGGGTAAACTGAAGTGAGAAAAAGATTGCTGAGTATATTTGTCATAGTCACATTTTTATTAAGTTTAATGCCTTTTAATTTGATAACAAAAGCTGAAAATTTAGTACCTGCCTTTCCTGGTGCAGAGGGTGCAGGAATGTACACAACAGGTGGTCGTGGAGGAGATGTGTATGAGGTTACCAATTTGAATGATAGTGGACCAGGGTCGCTAAGAGATGGTGTAAAACTTAGCAATGTTACAATAGTTTTCAGGGTATCAGGAACAATACATTTAAAGTCGGAGCTCGTAATAAGTGGTTCGAACATTACAATAGCTGGCCAGACAGCACCTGGTGATGGAATTACCATTGCTGACTATGGAGTAAGAATTACAGGCAGTAATATTATCATTAGATACTTAAGATTTAGACCTGGAAGTGCAAATATTAATTCTGAACCCGATGCTCTTACAAGCTTTGGTGGAAGCAAAAACATTATAATTGACCACTGCTCGTTTAGCTGGTCGGTAGATGAAACACTTTCAATATACAGGACAGAAAATTTAACAGTTCAATGGTGCATAGCTGCAGAAAGTTTGACTATGTCAGGGCACTGGAAGGGAAGACACGGGTACGGTGGTATCTGGGGTGGATACAATGCAACATGGCATCACAACCTTTTGATGAGCCACACAAGTAGACTTCCACGCGTGAATGTAGGTAGCGCTCCAATCCCAGAAGCAAAAGTGGAATTTATAAATAACGTAATTTATAACTGGGGATTTAATAACACATATGGTGGTGAAAATACTACCTTAAGCCTTATAAACAACTATTACAAACCTGGGCCTGGAACTCAGGATACTGTAATGTCAAGAATTGCGAATCCAACTCCAAATGGTTATCAGTCATCATGGTATATATCAGGGAATGTTCTTGAAGGTAATAGTGACGTAACAAATAACAACGAATTAGGTATAACTGCAAGTGGCACATATACAAAACTAACAGAACCTGTAGATATTCCAGGAGAGGTAACCATTCAGGATGCTCAAACTGCATATCAAGAAGTACTTGCTAAAGCCGGTGCTGTATATCCAAAGAGAGATGCAGTTGATGCAAGACTTGTCAATGAAGTAAAGAACGGTTTGGGAAGATTTATCAACACAGAGGCAGAAGTTGGAGGGTACCCGGAACTGCAATCAGCACAGGCGCCACAGGACACTGACCATGACGGTATGCCAGATAACTGGGAGATTTCAAATGGTCTCAATCCTAATGATCCGAGTGACAGAAATGGATATAAATTTGGCAATGGATATACAAACCTTGAAAATTACCTTAATTCACTTGTAGATATGAACTACGCACCTAAAAACCCAGAGGTAACGATTGTGAATCCAAAATATAATGCCATTGTCAATGCAAAATCAGCATTGAAAATTGAGGCCAGAGCAAATGCATTTGACGGGGCAAATATTACCAAAGTAGTTTTCTATGATAATGGAGTAAAAATCGGTGAGGATACAACAGCACCATTTTCGTATACAATAGGTGCAGTTGAAGAAGGAATACATTATCTTGTAGCTGTTGCCTATGACTCAAATGGACTTTCTACGCAATCGACCGCAGTGAGAATATATGCAAAGGGTTCTGATGCTTCTTTACCATGGAAAATTGCTGACATAGGAAATCCAGCAATAAAAACTGCTGCGTCGTTTGACAACAATGGAGTTTTGACAATTGCTGCAAATGGTAAGATAGGTGGTTCAACTGATTCATTTGGGTATGTCTACAGAAAGGTTTATGGTGATGCTGAACTTGTTGCCAGGATAGATTATCTTGAAAAGGTTGATCATAACGCATTTGCAGGTTTAATGATTAGAAGTTCACTTGATCCTGGTTCTCCGGCAGCATTTATAGCAAAATCATATGTAAAAGCTGAAAAGCTTACTCAACCAACAGCTGTAAGATTTATCTCAAGACAAGTACCAAATGCACAAATGCCAAATACAAGCGATGTTGATGCAAGCTCACCAAATACAGTGGTGAATATTGATATATCATGGCTTAAAATAAAAAAAGTGGGTACAGTTGTTGAGGCAGCATATTCGCTTGATGGTATTACATGGAGTACAATTGGAAGTTATAATCTGGACCTTGGTAATGAATATTATATTGGTTTTGCTGTTGATTCTGCTCAAGTAACAAATCAGCTTTACAACTATAATGTTGCAAAGTTTTCGAATATTAGTTTAATTGCAACAGATAACTTTATTGAAATATACAATCATGAAAATGACTGGATAAATAATGGAGAATATAAAGTAAAAGGTTACGCTAATATGGACGGAAAGGTTACGGTTAAAAATTTAATCAATGGAGATAGCAAAAGTATAGATGTTATTAGACAGAGTGAGTTTGAGTTGCCTGTTAAACTTGAGTCTGGTATTAACACAATTGCTGTAAATATGCAGTCAACAGATGCATCAAAAACAAGACAAGCCGTTTTGAATGTAGTATATGATGACAGACAGCCTTCTATCAGCTGGATATCAAAACCGCAGCCAACTGTTCTTAGCAGTGCATATAAAATAGCATTTTCTTCAAATGAAGATGTTTATGTTACGTTGTTACAAGATGACATGGTTGTATATCAGGATTGCTATATAAAAGCTAACATACCTGCAACCTTTGATATAAACTTTGAAAAAGGAAGAAATAAAATTGAAGTTATTGTCAAAGATTTAGGTGGAAATGTAACAAAAGAGGAATTTGATGTTATATACCTTGCAAGTTTCGATATCATGGTTGATAAAAACTATGCAGGAAATGATGGAGATATTGTAAATGGAGTAAGAATATTTAAAACTGTTCAAGCAGCAGTAAACAGTGTTCCAACAAATAATACAAAAAGAACTGTCATCTTTATTAAAAGTGGAAGATATTATGAAAAGATAACCATAAATTCACCAAACATAAGCTTGATTGGCGAAGATCCAATGACAACGATTTTAACCTATGATGTTGCTGCAGGAACACCAAAACCAGACGGGACTGGAACTTATGGGACATCTGGCAGCGCAAGTGTAACTATTAACAGTGGAGCTATTAACTTTACTGCAGAAAATATAACATTTGAGAATGCGTTTGATGAAAACCAGCCAATCTCAAGCAAACAGGCTGTTGCTGTAAGGTCACTTGCTGATAAAATGGTATTTAAAAATTGCAGATTTATAGGCAATCAAGACACCTTGTATGCAGACGCGGGGAGACAATACTTTAAAGATTGCTATATTGAAGGTGATGTTGACTTTATATTTGGTGCTGCTCAGGCTGTTTTTGAAAACTGTACCATCTTCTCAGTAGACAGAGCAGGAATTACACCTAAAGGATATGTAACAGCTGCATCTACAAAAAAGACAGACAATTTTGGTTTCTTGTTTTTAAACTGCAAATTCGTATCAAACGTGACAGTAGCAAATTCAGTTTATTTAGGAAGACCATGGCATCCAAGTGCTGATTTGAACAGATGGGTAAATGTTGTAATTAGGGAATCGTATTTGGGTGAGCATATAAACGATTATGGATGGACAGCTATGAGTTCAACTGATAGCAACGGTAATACAATTTGGTTTTATCCACAAAATGAGAGATTCTATGAATATAAAAACTATGGACCTGGTGCTAAAATAAATGATTTTAGACCACAGCTTGATGATGTTATGGCACAGGTTTACACAAAACAGAATGTATTAGATGGCTGGGATGCTGACAGTTTCATAGATACAGTTTATGATCCAATTAAAGTTTATATTGGGAATCCTCGAAAAGACTCTACAACAAAGATAAATTATACTGTGAACATAGCTGCAGATTCAGACTGCGAACTGACAGTGAAAAAAGGAAACGAGGTGGTTTACACCAATCCTTCCTACACCGCAAATACACAGATAACTGTTCCAGTTGTTTTATCAGATGGAACAAATAACATACTTATTATTGCTTCAAAAGCGGGTGAAAATGTAGCAAAACTGATAACTGTAGATTTTATAAACTATGCTCCTGAAATAACAGTTGTTCAAGCACCGGCATCGAAAACCACAAAATCAACAGTAACGGTAAAAGCAAAGATAAGTAAAAATGGAACTGTAACTTTCAAACGAAATGGAGAAAGTTTAGGAAGCATTAATGTCGAAGCAAATAAAGAGTTCAGTTACGATTATTCTCTGGTAGAAGGAGAAAATACTTTGGAATTGGTTGTTGTTGATGAAGGTGGAAATATTAGAATAACAACATTCAGAGTTGTTTACGAGATTGATTGGGGTTCAAATGCTTTTTCAGTTCAGATTGTTCAAGTTAAAAACATAGCTGGTTCTATCTTGAATGCAATAGGTTCTAACAAAGACATAGTGGTTACTGTAAATATCAAGAACAACACAGGACTTACAAGAACCGGAACAGTAGTAGTTGGAGTGTTTGATTCAACAGGTAAATTGGTTGTATATGCAGGTAAAAAGATATCAATAGAGGCTGGGAAGACTATAACATACAGGGCAGGCTTGAAAATAAATTATGTTAATGGACCATTAGTAAAAGCATATGTTGTGGATGCTTTAAAGACAAAGAATTATCTTTCTAATATTGCATCATTTAAATAAAATTTGCCTGTGATTTAAAACATTTAATCACAGAGAGGGAAGGGGATCTTGCCTTTCCTCTCTGTGAAAAATAAAAAAGAAAAGGGGGAAATCCTGTTGAAAAAGGTAAAAAAACTCATATCATTGTTTTGTGTTACCTCAATATTGCTCTTGATTATTCCAGTATTAGCAGGAAATTTTACAATGAATATAAGTATAGATTCAAATAAAAATCTTGTTATTAATGGCAAAACAAGTGCAAAAGCTAATGTGACTGTAAAGGTCTTAGACCCGTTTGGGAACATAGATTATTTAGATCAAACAATGACGGATAACGATGGAGGTTATGAATTTAAGTATTCTCTTTCAGGGAAGGCAGAAGGTGTTTATACAGTTTTTATATACTCAAAAGATTTATCAGCGCCTATATCTAAAACAATAACATACACAACTTCTCAAACAGGTAGTTCAAGTGTTAATATTGTTTTACCAAGCACAAATACTTCAACTCAGCAGCAAACTCAACAGCAAACTCAGCAACAGACACAACAAACACAGCAAGGTCAAACAGATCAACAGAAACAGCCTCAACAAGTTCAAACAACAACTATTCAACCTCAGGTTCAAATAATTGGACAAACAGCTATTTCAAAGATTGATGAAAAAATATTGGCTCAAACAGTGGCAAGCACTAAGGCAAACGAAAATGGTGAAAAAATAGTCCAGATTTCAATTGCTTCAAAGAGTAATGTTTTTGAGTATGAACAAATAATTCCATTAAAAGTAATAAATAATCAAAATGTAGTTTTCAATATTTCAACAAACATAGGACAAATAAAAGTTCCAGCAGATGTAGTTTCAAATTCGTTAAAGGTGGAAAACTTGAGTGTTAATATAGGCAAAGTAGCAAATGAAGATTTAAACAATATCAAACAATTGGTAGGAAAAAACGTAGAGATGGCTATTAAAGTTCAAGTCAAAGTTGATAATAAAGTATTAACAGAAGAAAACATGCAAAAACCTGTTATTGTAAAGAGTCAATATACTCCTTCAATTGGAGTTCAAACTAAGTATTTAGCGGTGATGAAAGTAACTGAAGATGGTAAAGTTGAACCGGTTGCAAGCGGAATGTATTTTGCAAACAGTAAGGAAATTGCATTTAGAGCAAAGGATTCGGCAAAGTATGTTGTGGTTGAAAACTATAAAACTTTTGATGACATTAAAAATGTTAGCTGGGCAAAAGAACAAATAGAGGTATTGGCATCAAAGGGCATAGTAAAGGGAATTGACAATAACAATTTTGCACCGCAAAAGCAGATAACAAGAGCAGACTTTTTGCTGCTTCTTGTGAGAGCCCTTGAACTCAGCGCACCTGTTAAGGACGATAATTTCAGCGATGTCAAGAAAGGCGATTATTACTATGATGCAGTGGGCACAGCAAAAGCTTTAGGAATAGTAAATGGAGTTGGAGATGGAAGGTTCAACCCTAAAGGACTTATTACAAGGCAGGATATGATTGTTATGGCTGACAGGGCGTTGAAAATTGCAGGTTATAAATACAGTAATAGCAGTAAAAGTATAGATGCTTATGTTGATGCATCAAAGGTTTCGAACTATGCAAAAGAAAGTATACAGAAATTTGTATCAGAAGGATTCATCCAAGGTAGCAATAACAGTTTAAAACCTACCGATAATGCATCAAGAGCCGAGGTTGCTGTTATCATATATAGATTAATAAATAGCTATTATATACAGCAACTGAAATAATAAATGGCACAAAGCATTGGGAATGCTCTTTGAAGGTTTTATAAGCCTTAGAAGAGCATTCCATGGTTATTTCTAAAATAAAAATGGAGGTGTAAAGAGATGAAAAAATGGAAAAGTATAACTGCTTTAATGTTTGCCTCTATATTTTTGTTGGCTTTATTTGGAGTGTACTCATTTAACATTCCTAAGGTAGAAGCTTCAAACAAAATTACATTAACCTACTGGGTACCTATGGGAGCAGAACAGGCTTTGCATTATAAAAGTTACAATGAGCTGCCAGCATATCAAATACTACAGAAGAAAACAGGTATCAAGATTGTATTTAAACATCCACCTCTTAGCAGTTCAGCAGCAAATGACCAGTTCAATCTTATGATAGCTTCAAGACAGATGACAGATATAATAGAATGGGGTTGGAACGGTTATCCAGGCGGGCCACAAAAAGCATTGATAGATAAAGTAATCATCCCTCTTAACGATTATATTCCCAAGTATGCTCCGAATCTCAATAATCTATTGAAAAAGAATCCTGATATTAGTAAAATGATACGAACAGTTAATGGGGATTATTACTGTTTTCCATCTTTGAAAGAATTGCCAATTGATGCTTACTATGGTCCTCAGGTTAGAAAAGATTGGCTTGAAAAGTTAAAAATAAATCCTCCAGAGACAGTAGATGACTGGTACAAGATGTTAAAGGCATTTAAAACAAAAGATCCAAACGGAAATGGGCAGGCTGATGAAAGACCATTTTCTATTTTAAGGGGTGCTTCAAATCCGAGAGCTGCATTTGATTATTGCAGTTTCTTAGTAGGAGCATGGGGAATTAAAACAGACTTTTTCCAAATAAATGGTAAGGTCAGGTTTGGTCCATTAGAACCTCAATTTAGAAGTTTTATGAATACACTCGCAAAGTGGTGGAAAGAAGGGTTGATTGACCCTGATATTTTGACAATGGATAGAAAAGTAATTGAGGCTAACGTATTACAAGATAAGATTGGTTCTTACCTCGGACTTATAGGTGGTCAAATGGGAACCTATTTAACTGTAAAGAAAGGTACATCTTTTGACTTAATAGGTGTTCAATATCCATCTCTTAAAAAAGGCGAAAAAGTAAAAATCGGACAAAATGAATATCCATTTACAGGTAGAGGTGCTGCAATATCAACAAATTGCAAAAATATACAAGCTGCTTGCAAAGTTTTGGACTGGGCATTTAGCAAAGAAGGATATGAGGTGATGAATTTTGGAGTAAAAGGAAAATCTTATATTGTAAAAGATGGAAGACCTGTGTATACTGACGAAATTTTAAATAATCCTAAGTTAGGACCAAAAGAAGCATTAGGTAAATATGTACCAATATTAGGTGCTTATGTTCAGTCAAGAGAATATAGTTTGCAAATTTCATTTATGCTACCACAGCAAAAAGAAGCATCCAAAAATTGGTCGAAGGTCACAAATGAAATTGCATTGCCACCGCTATCTCTGTTCTTTACACCTGAGGAAGCAAGCAAATTAGCAAATATTATGAACGCAGTCAATACATTCTACGATGAAATGTTCCTAAAAATGATGACAGGTAAATATTCAAATTATGATGCATTTGTTAAGACATTGAAAAGAATGAAGATAGATGAAGCAATAAAAATATACCAAAATGCATATGACAGGTATATGAAACGATAATTTGTTTAGTTGTGAGAGACTGCAGGGAAAATTTTATTGTCTCTGCAGTCTCTTATATAATCTACTGAATTATCGGAGGAGAAGATAGGATGAAAGAAGAAAATTACAAGAATCCTATAATTCATGCAGACTATTCAGACCCCGATGTAATAAGAGTAGGTAATGACTATTTTTTAGTTGCGTCAAGTTTTAACTGTGTACCAGGTCTTCCCATTTTACATTCAAAAGACCTTATCCATTGGAGGATTATAAACTATGCGGTAAAAAAACTTCCTTCACCTGAGTATGATACACCCCAGATTGGCAAAGGCATTTGGGCACCTGCAATAAGATATCACAATGGCAAGTTTTACATATATTTTAGCATACCAGATGACGGGATATTTTGTTGTTATACAGATGACCCTTTTGGAAAATGGTCAGACATAGTATTAGTAAAAAAAGCAAAAGGTTGGATAGACCCATGCCCGTTTTGGGATGATGATGGTAAAGCATATCTTATTAATGCATTTGCAAAAAGCAGAATTGGATTTAACAGTAAACTCTGCATCTCCAAGCTTTCAGAAGATGGACTTAGTGTTTTAGACGAAGGGAAAATTGTTTTTGATGGAACAAATACACAGCCGACAATTGAAGGTCCTAAGTTATACAAAAGAAATGGATATTATTATATATTTGCGCCAGCAGGCGGAGTAAAATATGGCTGGCAGACCATTTTAAGGTCCAAAAATGTTTATGGTCCATATGAAGAGAGAATAGTTTTGCATCAGGGGAATACGTTGATAAATGGACCACATCAAGGAGCATGGATTGAAACAGAAAAAGGAGAGCACTGGTTTGTACATTTTCAGGACAAAGGACCATATGGTAGGATTGTTCACCTTCAACCTATGACATGGTTCGAAGATGACTGGTGCATAATAGGGGTTGACCAGAATCAGGATGGAATAGGTGAGCCTGTTTTAGAGTACAGAAAACCTGAGACTGAAGAGGAAAGTAGCCATTTTTATATTGAATGTTCGGATCATTTTGATAGCGAGAAACTATCTTTTGCATGGCAGTGGCATGCAAACCCGAGAGATGAATGGTATAGCATTGATATCCAAAGGAGCGTCTTAAAACTTTTTGCTGTTTGTGCAAAGGATTCACAGCAAAAAAGAAGCATGTTTTATATGCCAAATTTACTACTTCAAAAGATACCGGCAGAAGAGTTCGAAGTTGTAACAAAAATGAAAGCAAATTTTAACACGAAAGGAAGTTCATCAGGACTTATCGTAAGTGGCTATAAATATTCGGCGATAGGACTTGAAAGGAGAGAGGATGGTAATTATCTTATACAAATATTAGGTGAAATTGTGGGTGCTAATGCTAATGAAAAGATTGTTGAGAGTAAAAAAATAGATGGCAATGAGATATATTTAAAGCTTAAGATGGGAAAGGGAGCAAATAGTGAGTTTTTATATAGTGTTAATGGCAAAGAATTTTTTAAATTTGGGCTTGAATTTATTCCCAAAGAGGATGTGTGGACAGGTTCAAAGGTTGGTCTGTTTTGTGTAAACAGATATGCTGAAGGAAATGTTTTAGAAGAAGATTTTGCTGAATTTGATTATTTCATATTTAATTTTTGGGAAGTGTGTTAAGAATTTTATCTATGAGATACTTTTATGATTTAATCTTCAAAGACTTTATTTAGCAAAATTTATTTTTTACCCAATATAATGTAAACGCTAAAAAGATTAAAATTTTAAACATCTGAAGATGGTTCATTGGCTGATGAGGCTCTTGTAAATCTTGCAGATTGATAAACAAATATGTAAAACAGGCTAATAAAGCAAAAAAACAAAATGTTCCTAAAAATTAAAGGGGATGCTCATTTGGTGACAAAACATAAATGAGCATCCCCTTTTGTATTATATAAACAACATAAAGTAGTAATTTTATGATACCTATTGTAAAGTTAAGTACCTTTTTTAAATATATTTGACCATGTTATTATAAAATTGCACGACTAAATCTATAAAAACAAAACAAAAAGTGAAGGGAGGAAGTTAAATTGGTAAAAAATAAAAGGTTAATTGCACTTCTTGTATTAGTAGTTTTTACTTTTTCACTCTTTTTTACCTTCTCAACAGTTAATTGTGAAAAAGTCAAAGCTGCCTCAAACAAAGTAACACTTCGATTTATGTGGTGGGGAGGTGAAGCACGCCACAAGGCAACATTAGCTGCAATTCAGGCGTATATGAAGAAATACCCTAATGTAAGAATTAATGCAGAGTATGGTGGTATTGAAGGGTACATGCAAAAGCTTATCACCCAGCTTGTGGGAAGAACCGCTCCTGATATTATCCAGATTGACGTTACATGGATAGGAGAACTTTCTGCACAGGGAGATTTCTTTGCAGACCTTAAAACTTTTAAAGAAGTCAACTTAAAGCCATTTGAAGAGAAGTTTTTAAAAGACTGGTGCTATTCAAATGGGAAACTCATAGGACTTCCAACAGGTGTAAATGCTTCGGCTATTCACTATAACAAGGACTTTTTTAAGAAATTTGGCATTCCAGAAAACAAGACATGGACATGGGAGGACATATTAACAACAGCTGAGATGGTTCATAAAAAAGATAAGAACTACTATCTTTTGAATTTTGATGCAACAGTTTGCTATTATCTTTTAAAGACATATGTGCTTCAGAAAAAAGGTGGAAAATGGATAAATGATGATTACACAATGGGATTTGATAGAAAGACACTAATTGAGGCGTTCACCTATATTGATAAACTGTTTAAAGTAGGTGCTATTCAACCATTTTCTGAGAGTGCACCATTCCAAGGAAAACCTGAGCAAAATCCAAAATGGCTCAAAGGCGAGCTTGGGATGCTTTGGAATTGGACTTCAACCTTTGCAGCCAACAAAGCAAATATACCAAGCCTGTCTATGACAATGATACCTATAATGAAAAATGCAAAGAGCACAGCTGTAACTGTAAGACCGTCCCAGCTTTTAGCGGTGAATAAATTGTCCAAGAATCCAAAGGAAGCAGCAAAGTTTATCAACTGGTTTTTAAATGATAAACAGGCTGCACTAATATTGAAAGATGTCAGAGGTGTTCCAGCAAGCTCAACAGCCAGAGAGGCACTTGAAAAAGAAAAGGCATTAGATCCAGTCATAACACAAATAACATCGGAGGCTCTGAAAAGAGCTGCACCACCTGAAAATGCACTTTCACAAAATCAAGAGCTTGAGAAAATAGCAACAGATGTTATTCAGCAGCTTGCTTACAAGCAGCTGACACCAACTCAAGCAGCTGACAAGCTCATGGCACTTTATAAACAAAAATTAGCTGAGATAAAGAGATTGCAATCCCGATAAAGCAATTGGATGTATATGGGGCTGTCAAAGAGGCAAAAGCCCTCCCGCTTTTGAGGTTGGCAGCCCCTTTTTGTTCAGGCTTTTAGTGTTACAGCATTTTTCTTTAAAAAAGGAGTGACAAATAAATGACAGCAAACTTGAAAAGAAAAGATTTGGTTGGCCTTTTATATGTTTTGCCATGGCTTGTGGGATTTCTTGTTTTCAAATTGTATCCTTTTATAATGTCATTTGTGTATTCGTTTTGTGACTATAGTATGCTAAAACCACCCAAGTTTGTAGGACTTTATAACTTCATTTATATGTTCACAAAGGATGAGTTATTTCCAAAGGCACTTTTAAACACCTTAAAGTATGTTATAATAACCGTTCCCCTCAAGATTTCGTTTGCTCTTTTTGTAGCAATAATATTAAACATGAAACTGAAAGGAATAAATCTTTTCAGAACAGTATATTATCTTCCTTCTATCTTTGGTGGGTCTGTTGCGATTTCAATCTTATGGAGATTTTTGTTTATGAAAGAAGGTATAGTAAACAAATTTTTAGGATTATTTGGGATAGAAGGTATAAACTGGCTTGGAGATCCCAGAATAGCAATGTTTTCAGTGAGCCTTCTTGCGGTGTGGCAGTTTGGCTCATCTATGGTACTATTTTTAGCAAGACTTAAAGAGATACCATCAGAACTTTACGAAGCAGCACTGGTTGATGGAGCATCAAGACTAAAAATGTTTACAAAGATAACTCTTCCTATGATTTCACCTATAATGTTTTTCAACCTTGTGATGCAGACAATAAATGCATTCCAAGAATTTACTGGACCGTACATCATCACAGGCGGTGGACCTGTCAATTCCACCTATCTTTTGAGTATGCTCATATATGACAATGCATTTAAGTATTTTAGAATGGGTTATGCGGCAGCACTTTCCTGGGTTCAGTTTGTGATAATATTAATCTTTACTGCATTTATATTTAGGTCTTCTACCTATTGGACATATTACGAGTATGATGAAGGGAGGTTCTAAAAAAAGATGTACTCCCAGAACAAAATAGTAAAAAATACTATTTCTCTTTTTATAACTTATGCTTTTTTGATTCTATTTGGACTGTTTATGATTTATCCACTTTTGTGGGTTGTATCTGCGGCATTTAAATCAAATGATGAGATATTCAAATCGCTGTCTTTATTTCCCCAAAAAATAGTTACAGACTCATTTATAAAAGGATGGCAGGGGACAGGGCAATATACATTTGGTAGATTTTTCGCAAATAACTTTATACTTGTTATCCCAGTTGTATTTTTTACAATAATATCCTCTACACTTGTGGCATATGGGTTTGCAAGGTTTAATTTTCCACTGAAAAGATTATTTTTTGTGATACTAATTTCAACATTAATGCTGCCAGACTCTGTAAACCTTATTCCAAGATATATTCTTTTCAATGCATTTGGATGGGTAGATAGTTACAAACCCTTTATAATTCCATCAATGTTTGCATCAACTCCATTTTTTGTGTTTATGATGATACAGTTTATGAGAGGGCTTCCAAGAGAAATAGAAGAAGCTGCTATAATTGATGGCTGCAACTCTTTCCAGATACTTTTGCGTATAACTGGTCCTCTTTGTAAAACAGCAATGATTTCAATGGGAATTTTCCAGTTTATCTGGACTTGGAATGACTTTTTAGGACCCCTTATATATATCAACAGCGTTGAAAAATACACAATTGCCCTTGGACTTAGAATGTGTGTTGACAGTGCAGCTGCAATTGCTTGGAACCAAATCATGGCTATGACTGTTATAGCAATGCTACCGTGTATTATCATCTTCTTTGCTGCTCAAAAATACTTCGTTGAAGGAATTGCAACAAGCGGAATAAAAGGTTAAAGTAAGATATTGGTTTTGTGAAGGATATTTGAATAGTGTTATAATTTTAATTGAAAGGTGTTTTAAAATAAAAGGGGGCAGACCCTGTATGTATTACAAGATGATTATTGTTGAAGATGAAAGTGAGATAAGACAGGGGCTTTTTACCTGCTTTCCATGGGATAAACTTGGCTTTGAGGTTGTTGGCCTGTTTGAAAATGGAAAGCAGGCTTTAGATTATATTTTGCAAAATAAGGTTGATGTTGTTTTTTGTGATATTAAAATGTCTGTGATGAATGGAATTGACTTTGCAAGGGTTTTGTTTTTAAATAACATCCCTGTAAAAGTTGTTTTTATAAGTGGTTATCAGGACTTTGAATTTGCTCAAAAAGCAATGAAATATGGGGTAAGGTACTACATAACAAAACCAGCAACGTATGATGAGGTAATAGAGATATTTGGGCTAATAAAAAAAGAACTTGACCTACAGTCAAAAAATCCGCAAACTCACAGTGAAGAAGAAAAAAAACATGATTTAATTTCTATTGACAATCCTGAAAATGTGATTGAAACTGTAAAAGAATATATAAATAAAAACTACAAAGAAGCAACCTTAGAGGATGCAGCAAAACTTGTCTATATGAATCCTTATTATCTCAGTCGTCTTTTTAAGTGCAAAACAGGGAAAAACTTTTCTGACTATTTAATGGAAGTCAGGATGAAGAAGGCTCTTTTGCTCATGAAAATTCCAATATATAAACTCCATGAAATAAGTGAAATGGTTGGGTATAAAAATCCCAAAAACTTTACACGGGCTTTCAAAAAATATTTTGGCAAATCCCCATCTGAGTTTGTCCAGGAGAGATAATCTGTCATGAAAGGAAAAGATGGCCTCTATAAAAGCAGGTTATTCAAAAGGAATTTTTTCCAAATAGTAATTGTGCCAATTATTATAATACTAATTTTCGGATTTTTTTCATGCTTAATAATAGAACAGTATGTAAAAAATGAAATAAACAAAAATTTAGAGACAATGCTAATTCAAAGTGAGAATAATATTGAGCTTATGCTTGGAGAGATTGATTATCTTTTTATGGTGTTTGGAATAAACAAGGATGTGACTCTTCAAATAAAAAGAATTTTAAATTCTACATACTTTTCCTTAGAGGATATTTGGCAACTCAATATGTTTAAAAATGTTTTAAATTCAATCTCGTATTCAAAACCTTTTATACATTCAATTTATGTATATTTCAAAAATCCTGAAGGTAACTTTATTGTTACTCCAGATGGTATAACAAATTTTCAATATTTTTATGATAATAAATGGTTTGAACAATATAAAAAGCACAGTGAACTTATGTGGATAGAAAGAAGAAAAATTCAGCCTTACAACTTTGCTGAAGAATCAGTTGATGTTCTGACAATCTACAAAAAGATAATTTCAGGATACTCAGATTTAGATGAAGGTGTTATTGTCCTCAATCTTTACTATGACCAAGTAAAAAAGCTTTTGAACCTTCCAAGTTCGATACCTGATCATGCAATGTATATATTAGACCAAAAAGGGAATATATTAGTATCTAACCAGTCAGATGATTCAAATATTTTGATCACAATTTCTAAGAAACCGGTTAAAAGCTTTTTGACAAAGAAGATAGCTTCAAAAAAATACAACTTGACATTTGTATCAGTAATTCCAAAAGACTACCTTTATAGTATACCAATAAAACTTTTTAAAATTGCCATTGTAATGCTATTAATTTTTATAATTATTGCCTTTAGCGCATCTTATTACATAGCTAAAATGAATTACAGGAACATAAAAAAGATTATAGATACCATAAATTCAGCAACAGAAGGCAGACCTCTAAAAGAAGCAAATATTACATCTAATGATGAATATGGATATATTATGTATAACGTAATAAAGAACTTCATAGAAAAACACTACTTGACAACACGACTTCAAGCTTTAGAGCTTTTAGCTTTGCAATCTCAAATAAATCCTCATTTTTTGTTCAACACTTTAGAACACATATATCTAAAAACATTAGCTTTAACAAGATATCCTAATGAGGTCACAAAGATGATAGAAAATCTATCATCAATTCTCAAATATTCTCTTAGCAATCCACGGAGCACCATATTTTTGAAAGATGAAATCAAAGCAACCAAAGCATACATAGATCTTGTCAAGGCAAGATATAAAGAAAAATTTGATGTAATCTGGGACTATACTGAGGACGTGCTTGATGTAAAAGTAATGAAACTTCTTTTTCAGCCTCTGATTGAAAATTCAATCTATCACGGGATAAAACCTTGCGAAAAGAGATGTGGAATAAAAATCAGGATAAGAAAATTAAAAGATACCAGTGATTGGCTTTGTATATGGGTAATTGACAATGGAATTGGGATGAGCAAAGAAAAGTTAGAGGAGGTACAAGGCAGGCTTTCACAGGATTTTGACTTTTCAGATCATATTGGGCTTTTAAACACCAATGAAAGGTTAAAGCTCATCTATGGGGGTAACTTTAAACTCAAGGTTTGGAGCAAGCTGGGTTTGGGGACAATTGTAAAAATAATTCTTCCTGTTAATTTTGAGGACCGAAAGGAGAATGAAATAGATGCTAAGAAGACAGGATATTTATATCCGTGACCCTTTTATTATGCCTGTGAAAGAAAAAAGGGTGTACTATATGTTTGGTACAACTGATAAAAATTGCTGGGGAAATGAAAAAGCAACAGGCTTTGATTATTATGTAACCTATGACCTTGAAAATTTTGATGGGCCATATCCAGCATTCAGGCCTCCTCAGAATTTTTGGGCAGACAGAAATTTCTGGGCACCGGAGGTGCACTTTTATAACGGCAAGTATTATATGTTTGCAACATTTTGCTCACCTGAGGGGAAAAGGGGGACTGCGATTCTTGTTTCAGATACTGTAGAAGGACCATATGTTGAACACAGTATTGGACCTGTTACGCCAAAGGATTGGATGTGCCTTGATGGAACACTTTACATAGATGAAGATTCAAATCCATGGCTTGTATTTTGCCGTGAATGGGTTGAGGTTTATGATGGTCAGATTTTAGCAGCAAGACTTTCAAATGATTTGAAAAGAGTTATTGATGAGCCCGTTTTACTCTTTACAGCCTCCAGCGCACCTTGGACAGCAAGTATAAGAGTTAAAGATGGCAGAGAATGTTTTGTTACAGATGGTCCGTTTTTATTCAGAACCCAAAACGGCACTCTTTTGATGTTATGGTCAAGCTTTGATAGTGAAAGAAGATACTGTGTTGGAGCTGCAAAATCACTGTCAGGCAATATTTTAGGTCCATGGCAGCACAAACCCGAGCCAATTTTTTCTAATGACGGTGGTCATGGCATGCTTTTTAGAACCTTTGAAGGTGACCTTATGCTTTCAATTCATAGTCCAAATTCAAGGGGCAGTGAGAGGCCTTTGTTTATAAAAATTGATGAGAAAAATTTAGAAAATGAGTTTTGAAAGAGAAAAGGGTTTATCCAAAATATTTTGGACAAACCCTCACTTTTTTACCATAGCTTTTCAACATCTAAACTATTGCTATCAACAGGTATCATATAAAAGCAAAATTCAAATTTGTCATCCTTGACTAAGTACTTCTCAAGTGGGCCGGGACCACAGCTCTGGCTCCCGATACCACCAATCTTAAAGTCCACATTCACAACAATTCCATCTGCTTTTGTCAGCTCATATGAGTGTTTTGCTTTTGTGAGCACATCATCAGTGTATTCTCTTGCACTGAAGTTAAATGTTGGGATGCCTCTAATACAAAGTCCTATTCCGTATATATTGTATACAAACGCCCATCTAACGTCGCACCTGTTTCCATATTCCTGGGGCATTATATATGGAACGTACATGTCTTTTATAGCCATGTCATATATTTCTACAGTTGCGCTCTGTTTTATATCAGGATAGTTTTCATGAGGTCCACGTCCATAATATTTGACATACTCAAACTCTTTTGGCATCATAAATTGCAGTCCTATCTTTGGAAGTGGCGGAAGCTGTCTGAGAGCTTGCGCATACACATTTGTCTCTACAATTCCCGATTTGAAAACCTTGTAGCTTGTGGTTACTTCAAATACAGGTTTTACTGAATATGCGCCATATACCGAAGTTGTTTGTACTTTGAAGTACTCGCTGTGTTCTTCAAAGCTGACATTTACAATTCTTCTTTGAAGCTTGTCAAATCCAGCTTTTATCCATTCGTTTTTGATATGCACATCATTATCTGTTGGAGCCCTCCAAATATTAAATCTTGGTGAGGATTTTATAAGCTCAAGGTCACTATGTTTCAAGCTTACCAAATCACCTGTCCATCGGCAAAACTCTACTTCTGTGTTACCTGCGAAAACTACCAATTTGTCAGATAACTTGCAAACCTCAAACCTGTCTTGCTTTGATAAAATGGCATTTATCTTTTCAATTTTTTGCACAGCATCTTGAGATGTTTCTTCATTAATTGCAATCTGAGATTTTGTTAGAACAAAACCTCTTTTTGCCCAAGGCATTGAGTTTTTGAGCTTTGCCGTGAAGGTAATGAAAAGTTCTTCCTTGCAACTTTTTAAAACTTCTTTGACTTCATCAATCTCGACCTCTTTTGAAGAGTGAGGCAGTACATCGCTCACATCAACAAAGCCCTCTTTCACAACCCTGCCACCTAACAAAAGTTCCCATTCAACTTCAATGTGATTCAAAGATATAAAATCATACCTGTTTGTTACCCTGAAAATTCCGCTTTTTTTATCTAAAAGTTCAATCATAACTGGTTCATAAACTTTTTTCAGCTCAATCATCCCGGGCGACGGAGTTCTGTCGGGGAAAAGAAGTCCATCTATACAGAAGTTACCATCATTTGGCTCATCTCCAAAATCCCCGCCGTAGGCATAGTACTCTTTCCCATCAGGTGTCTTTGTCAAAATTCCGTGGTCTGCCCACTCCCACACACATCCACCTAAAAGCCTTGGGTATTTATATATCACATCCCAATACTCTTTGAGGTTTCCAGGACCATTTCCCATTGCATGTGCATACTCACACATAAAAAATGGTCTTTTTTCTTGTTTTTTGCCCTCTTCTTCAAGTTTTTCTACAGGAGGGTACATTACACTTACAATATCCACAACCTCTGCATCACGGGCACTTTCGTAATGAATAGGACGGCTATTATCGTATGACCTTATCCACTGTGCCATTTTATCGTGGTTTGGACCATAGCCAGATTCATTTCCAAGCGACCACATAATGATTGATGGGTGGTTTTTGTCACGCATTACCATCATCTTTGCCCTTTCGAGAAACGCATCTTCCCACATAGGGTCTTTTGCTAAAAGTCCCCAGTCACCAACTGCTCCAAATCCATGTGTTTCCAAATCAGCTTCATCAATTACGTAAATCCCAAATTTGTCACACAGCTCCAAAAAATAAGGATGATTTGGATAGTGTGAAGTTCTTACACAGTTTATATTGTGCTGTTTCATCAAAGTTATGTCCTCTTGCATCATCTTTCTTGTCACTGCAAATCCAACTCTTGGATGCATGTCGTGTCTGTTGACACCTTTTAATTTAATGGGTACATTATTTAGGTAAAATACGCCATCTTTAATTTCAATTTTCCTAAACCCAAAGTTTTGAGGGATGACCTCCAAAATCTTACCTGATGTATCCTTTATAATCACAATAAATTTGTAGAGGTTTGGCGTTTCAGCACTCCAAAGCAATGGTTTTTCAATTTGGAACTCAACTCTGAACTGTTCAGTGGTTTTTGGTAAAATGCTTGCAAGTTTTGAGGCAGATTTTAGTAGTTCTTTGTCTGCGTATATTTGCACATCTACATAAAATTCTGATTTTTCTTCATTTGAATTTGAGATTTCGATTTCTGCTACCAAACTGCCTTTAGTTAGGTTATCGTTAAGTTCAGGCTTGAGATAAATGTCTTTGAGATATATCTTGGGGCGCACAAGTAAATATACATCTCTAAATATTCCACTCATTCGCCACTTGTCTTGGTCTTCTAAATATGTACTGTCTGCATATTTTAAAACTGCAACTGTTATAATATTTTTACCTTCAGTCAATAGATCTGTGATGTCAAACTCATGCATCATGTGGCTTACTTTTGAAAATCCAGCAAACTCCTGATTTACATATAAATAAAAAGCACAATCCACACCCTCAAAGACTAAAAATATTCTCTTTTCTTTATCCTCTTTTGAAATAAAAATCTCTTTCTTATACACCCCAGTAGGATTAATATCAGGTACATATGGTGGGTCAACTGGGATGGGATATCGTGTATTAGTGTATATTGGTTTGTCGTAACCAAAAAGCTGAAAATTACTTGGAACAATAATTTTCTCAAATCCTGTAAATTTAGCATCTGATTTTATAATCTCTTGGTCAACTTTACAGGGCATATCAAATAACTTAAAATACCAGCTTCCATTAAGTAATCTCAAGTATTCTGAAAGTTCCCAATCACCAAGCAAAGCATTTTCTACACTGGCATAAGGAACAAATGATGACCTTGGCTGTGCCATGTTCACATGCTGAATCTTTGGATTTTGATAAAAAGATTTGTCAAGCACAGAGTATCACCTCTTTTAGAAATTGTAACAAGGCTTTGTTTTTACACTATTTATTTTACTTTATATTGCAATTACTTTACAATATCAAAAAAATAAAGAAAATATCAATATTTTAAATTGCCATATAAACTAAAAGGGAAGCTGTTTAAAAATCTTCACAGCTTCCCTGAGAATGCTTAAATTAGCTTTCTGGTGGCTTGTATTTGCCAGCAACTAAGTCTTCTAAATCCTTTAGAACTTTTTGAACCTGTTCTTTTGCAATCACAAAGTCAGACTTGCCATTTCGCACAACCATGTAAAAATCGTCGTTATAAGGAATGTACTGCATCACGTCAACCTTTTTGTTGACAAGATAGAATTTCATGGTGACCTCTGGTGTACCTGCCGGTTTTTTGTCGTTTTCACCGTCAATTAGAAGACCAATGATTTCCTGATAGAATTTTTTGAATGTGTCTTCATCAATTTTTCTTCCGTCAGCCTGGAAGTTGTATTTGTACTCATCAGATTCTTCTTCGCTTGTAGCTTTTTTGATGAGTTTTTTGTCAAGAATCAGCGTATGCTTTTTATTTGGAGTAAAAATTTCTATTTTGTCAACGTAATCTATATTCACAATGTAAGCAAATTTTTCTATAAGGTCAAATGGCTTTACGGTGTTCATAAAATC
This sequence comes from Caldicellulosiruptor kronotskyensis 2002, assembly GCF_000166775.1. NCBI lineage: Bacteria > Bacillati > Bacillota > Caldicellulosiruptorales > Caldicellulosiruptoraceae > Caldicellulosiruptor > Caldicellulosiruptor kronotskyensis. The sequence continues at coordinate 250,624 of NC_014720.1, forward strand.
TGTCTTATATGTTGACATTGTAAAAACAACCTTAGAGTTTGCCATTTTACAATAGACAGTTGAGTCACTTGCACTGTTGCCAACAAAAAGATGCAAAGTGTTTTTGTTGTCTTTCACAATTAGTTCAATTTTTGGTGACTCAAGACCATATTTTGGATTGTATACATCTTCACCAACAATATCTTCTGGACTAAAGTTTGGTACATTTTCAATAAACTCAGAAAACTTGTCACTTGCAACGCCAACCGGCTGGCTGTATGGCTGAACTAAGTTCCAAAGCCTTACATAATACTTCCATTCATTGTCTTCTTTATTTTTCTCATCAACCTTTTTAATCTCAATAGTAGGTTGACCTTTTCTAACAAGTTTAACATATGTTATATTTTGAGTATCTATTTCGGGTATCTTTACGCTCAATAGTTTTTGAGGCTTTATAGTGAAATTTTCGGCATGGTTTGTCCATACAACGTAAACTTTTGGGTCACCTTTTTTCATCAGATAGTAAGTAGAGGTTATAGGTGTCTCAGAACCAAGGTAGAAGGTTACTTTTTTGCCATCACTAAATGTTGCCTCAACAACCGATTTTGGGTTGTCAAGCCCATATTTTTTAAGGTCTTTCGGGTTTGAATCTGCAATCTTTTCGGCGCTCATCTGCGCACACGAAAATGCTATATCGTCTATTTTATCCTGGTCAAAATATAAGGGGTTGTTAATTCCATTTACTATCCATTTGTCTTTTACTTTTTCAAGCACAAGATGAACATCGTCATGTTTTATATCTATTTTGATCAGTTTATTCCTATCAAAATTAGTCACTGTAATAGTTTGAGATGACTTTTTCTCTTCAGCCTCTTGTTTCTTTTTATTCACATAACTGACATAAAAGTATGCACCGATTACTAAAACTAAAACCAAAAGTACAGAGACAATTGTAAAAAGTCTGTTTTTCTTTTTTCTCATAGATGTCTCCTCCTAAGCCAAATAGTCAAGCCAAGAATAAGTATCAAAACGGGTATCCCCACAACAGTTATTGCTGCCCAGATCATAGCCTGGCTTGTGCTAAGATTAAGTCTGAATGTTGTCAAGTCTTTTGGCTGGATTTGCAGTGTGTCTTTCTTATCTTGCAACCAGTTCAATGCATTTACAACAAAGTTAAGGTTTCCTGGAATGTTTTTGGAAAACTGTGAATTCGCAAACATTGCACTTCCTACTATAACCACTTTTGCGTCGCGCGGTCTTAACTTTGCATTTAAGCTGTCTGCTTTGTCTGTTATTGCAACAGCAAGTGTAAATGGTCCTGATATATCACCTTTTTCTTTTGAAAGTGATGTAGAATTTAAATCTTTTCTTAGCCATGAATTAGAAGTTGTTGTTAGAAGTTTTTCAATTGTTATTGTTCTCTTTTTGAATTTTGTTTCAACAATAGGTTGAGCACTTGGCAAAAGCATGTACATATTGTTTAGGTCTATTGGATTTGTGATATCATGAGACTCTAAATTTGGCAAAATCCAAACAGGATTTCCTGCATTCTTTGTATTATCACCTTCCATTACAATACCATGTTCAAGTCGAACACCCAAGCTTTCAAATATGCTATTGAAGTTTTTAAGCTCATCCTTTAACAGGTCCATCAAAAACAAGACTCTTCCGCCACCGTTTATATAGTCTTTTAGTTTTTTAAGTTCAATATCAGAAATATCTGTCTTTGGTGATATTACAACAACAGCTGATGCATCCTGTGGCACACTTTTTTCTGTAAGCAAGTTCAAATCTTTTATTTCAAAGTTTGCAGCTTCTACCTCACTTGAAATTCCAAGACCTATAAAGGTATCTTCACCATGACCTTTCAGCTCATAAATTATAGGTGTTTTTTCAGATGTAACATAAAGTATAGCAGGGGTAAGTTTTTGTTCTATTGTCAAGCCTGTTACATTTGTGTTTCCTGTTTGTTCGTCATAAGAGTAATCTACCATATCGTATCTGTTTATAACTCTAAATTTGTTTCCACTTTCAACTATCAAAGACCCTTCATCAATCCCTGAACCGCTTGTGTCGTACTTTTTTACAAACCCTGGGTTTTTGTATGGGTCTATGTATTTTATTTTTACATGAGAGGACTTGTCAGCATATTTTTGTATGAATTCTGAAATCACAGGGTTTTCATTACCTGATTGGAACAGAGCATAAATTGTTACATCTTTTTTGAGATTTTTCAAAAGTTCAACAGTAGGTTTTGAAAGTGAATATAATCTATTGTGCGTAAGGTCAAATTTTGCAGGTATCTGACCTACCAAAAGGTTGAGGACAATGACAATAGCAATAACTGAAGCTGTCAGCATTGCTGCATATCCGCCAAACTTGAACTTCCTCGATTTAAATGAACCAAGGATATTTTTTATATCAAACTTCACCATTTCTTCCCCCTTTTATTTAGCTCCATCTTCTTTTTTCAAGAACTCTTATTGTTAAGAAGATAAACACAAATATGAATGATAGATAATAAACAATAGAAGATAAATCCAGAAGACCATTGGTAAATTTTTGATATCTACTCAAGAGTGAAAACCACTTAAAGAATCTGACTATAGCGTTATCGTAAAAATCTGGTTTTAATATATATACAGCAATAAATGCACCGGCACCAATTATTCCCGAAATTGCACTTATTATTATATTCCTCAGTGTCATATATAACCAGCCGGCAACAAGCCCGACCAATATCAGGACAAATACAAAGCCTGCTGTTCTGTCGGTTGGAAGAGCTGATTCAAGCCAGTCTATCACCCACGTCAAAAGCAGTGCAGCAAAAGTCACCACAGCAGCAACAAACTGATTTTCAGTAAGGGATGATATAAAAAGTCCAACCGAAATAAATGCACAGCCAAGCAGGAAAAATCCTATGTATGCTCCAACTGTTTCACCAAACGGAACATCACCATAAAATGAAAGTATTACTGGATAAAGAATTGTAATGGCAATAGTCAAAACAAACACGCCCACTGCTGCCAAATATTTCCCGAGAACAATCTCAGTAAGTTTTAGCGGAGATGTTAAAAGCAGCTGGTCAGTTTTTGTTCTTGCCTCTTCACTCAAAAGTCTCATTGTCAAAACTGGTACAACTACTAAGAATATGAATGTTATATTACCGAGGACTGAGGTATAGTTTGGGCTTGCTGAAAACAGGTTTGACACTGCAAAGAAAAATCCCGAAATCAAAAGGAAAAATCCCATAAATATATAACCTGTTGGTGTTGAGAAGTATATTTTTAATTCTTTTTTCAAAACTGCGCTCATACAGCCTCAGCCTCCTTTTCCTCAGTTGTGAGCTGCAGGAATATCTCTTCAAGCGTTAGGTCAACAGCCCTCATCATCAAAATAGGAAGTTTTGCCTCGCTCAGAGCATAAAAGATATCTGCCCTTATATCTATATCATTTTCTGATTCAACAATAACCTCAACAGTGTTTGGTTCTTTTGGACCAATGAATTCTATGTATTTTACTCCTGGCACCTTTTCAAGTATTCCATAAACCTTTTGTCTTTGACCTAATACTCTCAATTGTAGTTTGCTTCCGTGAGTAAGTCTTTTAGATAGATTCTCGGGTGTGTCGCTTGCAACTATCTTTCCTTTGTTAATTATCAGAACTCTTTCACACACTGCGCTTACCTCTGGCAGGATATGTGAGCTCAAGATTATTGTATGTTCACTTCGAAGATTCTTTATAACAGACCTTATTTCAATTATCTGCTTTGGGTCAAGTCCGATTGTTGGTTCGTCTAAAATCAGAACAGGAGGGTTGCCAATTAAAGCCTGGGCAAGTCCAACTCTTTGCTTGTAACCTTTTGAAAGATTTTTTATAAGTCTGTTTCTCACGTGGGCAATTCCAACAGTTTCCATTATCTTATCCATGCTTCTTTTTTTCTCTTTTTTATCCACCTTTTTTATATCGCTCACAAAGTCAAGATATTCTTGCACTGTCATGTCCATATAAAGTGGGGGATTTTCAGGAAGGTATCCTATTCTTTTTTTCACTTCTTCGGGCTCTTCTAAGATGTCGAATCCATCAACATATGCAGTACCTTCTGTAGGTGATAGGTATCCTGTGATTATATTCATTGTGGTAGATTTTCCAGCACCGTTTGGACCCAGAAAACCAACAATTTCCCCTTTTTGCACTTCAAATGAAATGTCATGAATTGCATAGTGTTGGCCATACTTCTTTGTTAAGTGTTCGACCTTTATCAAAAATTATCCCTCCTCTAAAATCAATAAAGTATGTAGGTACTCAACTTTAATTATAGTATAAACTATATCACAATGTGTTAACAATTTGTTAAATAAAAAAATAGACAGAACTGAAAATATTGCAAAGATAAAAATACAAAAAGCTGCCATAGGGATTGGCAGCTTTTTGTATGTAAATGCTCTTTAATTCTTTATACCTTTCAAAAAAGCTATATCTTGCATATTCTTTCCGCAAACAGATTCAATTACAACCATGTCTTTTTCAAGCCTTGTTATCTTCTCAGAATTCTCTTCAACTTTAGAAATTATGACTTGATGCTCTTGGTTATTTTTATTTATCTCTGATGTCAAAAGTCCTTCAATTCTTGCAAGTTGATGAGTAAAGTTATCATGTTCTGCCTTGTTTACCTGTGCCAGATGTTCTAAAGCTTTGAGAATTTGAGTATTTTCGGAAACCTGAATTTCTAACCTTTCAACTCTTGCCTCAAGTGCATCCATTCTTTTTTCGAGGCTTTCAACTCTTTTTTCAAGGTTTTCAACTCTTTTTTCAAGGCTTTCAACTCTTTTTTCAAGACTTTCAACTTTCTTTTCGAGACTTTCAACTCTCTTTTCGAGGTTTTCAACTCTCTTTTCGAGGTTTTCAACTCTCTTTTCGAGGTTTTCGAGCCTTTTTTCAAGCCTGTCAACCTTTTGGTCAACCACAGTGACCTTTTCCAGTATCAATTCCAGTATTTCCCTATCACTCATTGTTTTTCTCCTAAAAGTTTTGCTTGTTTTTCTTAATTATAACACAAACATGGAATAAAAATCTATACAATTATCTCCAGAAAACATAAGCTATAAATATAAGATACAGCACTCCACCAAACAAAAGCGCAAATGGATTGACATTCTTTCTAATTTTAACCCACAAAAGATTTAAAACAGCAGACGAAAAAGCCAAAATCGCAGATACCATTGTAATTCCTTTCAAGTTCCAGGGTGTAAAGATTATACCAAAAACAACAGGAACAGATGACTGGAACACCATAGCACCTGTTATGTTTCCAATTGCAAGGGTGTCTTTTTTCTTGCCAATCCATATTACAGAGTTCAACTTTTCAGGAAGTTCTGTTGCAATTGGTGTTATGATAATTGAAAGAACAAGTGCTGAGATTCCAATCAAAGTGGCAACTTTCTGGACATATTCAACAAAAAGGTGTGCACCAAAGATTATTATAGCAAGTGACAGAATAAGCTGGGCGCTTATCCAAAGAAGATTGTTTGGAAGTTTTAAAAGCTTAGTAAAATACAGCTCTTCAAGCTCTTGAGTTTCTTCATTTTCAGACTCATCCGCGAGAGTCTTTTTTACATAGATAAGATAAGCAACAAATAAAATGATAGCAATTATTGTTCTAATTAACTTATGGTTTTGTATAAAAGTTGTGGCAACAGCAATTCCATAGACAATCATAAAATAGGTAAGGTCTCTTTCAAACACACTAAGGTCAACATTCATTTTTAGTGTTCTTTTTTTGAGCAATGTGTAAACTATAACTGCCAGCCCTGTTATGAAAAAAGCAAGTGTTCCCAGCATAAAAGGTGCACCTGCAATCGCGCCTATGCCAACCTGATGCGAACTTTCACCCTTTGCAAAAAGAATGGCAATAATAGGTATAATTGTTTCTGGTAGTGCAGTGCCAACTGCCGCTAAAATACTTCCAACAGCTCCATCTGCAAGATTGAGTTTTTTCCCAAAACATTCTACTGCATTTGTAAAAAAAGTACATCCCAAAAGTATAACAAATAGAGAAATAATTAGTTTTAAGACATATCCTGCTACCATTTTGTCATCCCTTTCTTTTGTTAATGTTTCTTTATAAGAATACTATTATAAGATAAAAAATGTCAAGCAAAGACCAGCATTTTTGGCCTTTGCCTGACAATGTATTTTGAGTTATTCTTTATGGAAATGACGTGTGAAATACTTTACAACTTCCACAATAGGGATAATAGAAAGTGATGCCAAAATTATGATTGTCCACTGTGAAAAATTAAGGTATGACAATTTAAATAACTCCCTTAATGGAGGAACTATTAAAACTACAACCTGAAGCAAAAACGAAGCTACAAAAGCAAGATTTAAATATTTATTTGAAAACACGCCCATTTTGAATAGCGAATTGATATTTGAGCGCACATTGTATGCATGTGTAAGTTGTATGAAACTAAGCGTCATGAAAGTCATAGTGATTGCAGTTTTGTGACCATATAGTTTGTTTCCAATAAAGAATACCAGCAATGTTATCAAACCTTTTAAAAAGCCCTGATAGAGTATTGAAAAGCCAAGTCCACCTGCAAATATATTTTCTGAAGTTTTCTTAGGTTTTCTCTTCATTACATCACTTTCTGCTTTTTCCATGCCAAGTGCCAAAGCAGGGAAAGTGTCAGTCACAAGATTTACCCACAGGATATGAATTGGATACAATACTACCCAGTTTAAAAGTGTTGCTAAAAAGAGTGTCACAACCTCTCCGATATTTGAAGAAAGCAAAAACTGTATGGTTTTTCGTATATTATCATAAATCTTTCTTCCTTCTTCAACAGCTGCAACAATTGTGGCAAAGTTATCATCTGCCAAAATAACATCAGATACATTTTTAGTAACATCAGTACCTGTAATTCCCATACCAATTCCAATGTCGGCAGCCTTCAGGGCAGGTGCGTCGTTTACCCCATCACCTGTCATAGCAACAATTTTACCATGACTTTTCCATGCGTCAACAATTCTTAATTTATGTTCAGGAGAGACTCTTGCATATACTCTCACTTCTTTTACTTTTTCCTTTAATTGCTGGTCATCTAATTTCTCAATTTCAGTACCTATCAAAACTTGCGAAAGTTCGTCTTTGCTTGTATCAATTATCTTTAATTCTTTTGCAATGGCTAAAGCTGTATCTTTGTGGTCTCCTGTTATCATCACAGGTGTTATTCCTGCTTGGTAGCAGACCTCAACTGCTCCATAAGCTTCTTTCCTTGGCGGGTCAATCATTCCAACAAGTCCTATAAAGATGAGGTTATCTTCAATGGTATTTTTATTTTCTAATTCATTTTTATCAATTTCTTTGTAAGCAAAAGCCAACACGCGCAGGGCATTTGATGTCATTTCTTTGTTTGCCTGCAAGATTTTTTGGTGTGTATTTTCGTCAAGGGGGAGTATTTCATCATTTACCATTATAAACTTACACTTATTAATTATCACATCTACAGCACCTTTGGAAAATACCAAAAGCTTTTCATCATTTTTGACCTCATGCACAGTTGTCATCATTTTTCTGACAGAATCAAAAGGTATTTCGTACACTCTTTTAAAAACCTTTTCAATGGCGTTCTTGTTCAATCCCTTTTCATAAGCAAATTTTACTAAGGCAATTTCGGTAGGGTCACCTATAAACTGAGGCTGTTTGTCAACCAGATCAAGTTTGACATCATTACAAAGTGCCATTATTCTAAGAAGGGTTTTAGCTACAATATCTTCATGTTCAAGATTTTCAACCAAGCTATCATTACAATAGACTTTCACAACATTCATCTTGTTCTGGGTAAGTGTGCCCGTTTTGTCAGAACAAATAACTTCTACTCTACCTAAGGTTTCAATTGAAGACAGTCTTCTTATTATAGCATTTCGTTTTGCCATTCTTTGAACACCAATTGCCAAAACAATTGTGACAACAGCAGGAAGTCCTTCAGGGATTGCAGCAACAGCCAGTGACACAGCTGTCAAAAACATTTCAAATACATCTCGCTTATAAAGCAATCCTGTCACAAAGACAATAAATGCTATTGCCAGAATTCCAACTGTAAGATATTTCCCAATTTCTTCTAACTTTTCATGGAGAGGAGTTTTAGTATCAATTGCAGATTGCAAATTGACAAAGTTTGCAATTTTGCCTATTTCTGTTTTCATACCTGTTGAAACAACCACGCCTTTTGCTCGACCATATGTCACAATTGTTCCCATAAAAGCCATATTTGTTCTTTCTGCAAGAGGTGTTGACTCAGCAAGAAGGTCGTTTGCGTTTTTTTCAACAGGGACAGATTCTCCAGTTAAAGCTGACTCATCAATTTTAAGATTGAAGCTTTCAATAAGCCTCAGGTCTGCGGGAACAATATCCCCTGCTTCAATCTCAATTATATCGCCAACTACTATTTCATCTGTTTTAATTTGCATCAGGTGGCCATCTCTGTAAACCTTTGCATATGGCATATTAAGTTTTTTGAGAGCATCAATTGCTTTTTCAGCCTTTAGTTCCTGGGCAACTCCAAAGACTGCGTTGATAAGCAAAACTGCCAAGATGATTGCGGCATCTGCTGCTTCGCCAAGAAGAATTGAGATTATAGCTGCAGCAAAAAGTACAAGTACCATTACATTCTTGAATTGTTCCAAAAAAAGAGCAAATATGGATTTCTTTTTTCCTTCTTCAATTACGTTTTTTCCATATACTTTAAGTCTTTCTTCTGCCTCTTGATAGGAAAGTCCGTTTAAACTGGTTTTAAGATTCTCCAAAATGGTCTCTACAGTTTTAGAGTGAAAATCAGAGAAATTTTGATTCAAGCTCAAATCCCTCCTTCTTCAAAAGTGTTTTTGCAATGTTTTTAAAATTGCTAACAAAACTATTATGGGTTTTGCAAAATCTTTTTAAAGACAAATAAAAAAGACTTTTAACATGTGACGGCAAAATCACATGTTAAAAGTCTCGCACACCCTATTTTGGGCCCTTATCCCCAGAGAAAGGACTTTTTGAATACCTTTCTCGCGAATGTTGAGGACAAGGCTTTTGGTGCTACTCCCTTTTAACATAGAGTAGAACCTATTTTTTGTTTTTATCTGATACTGTCTATTATTTTACAGTAGAATCAAAACATTTTCAATATCTTATTTATGTCTAAGGTTATGCTTTATAATTCATGGTTCATACTGATGCCCTTTTCGCTTTTTACCCATCAAAGGGCCTTCTAACCAAAACATTGTTGTGTCTTCTAAGGCCTCTACAATTTCATGAAAGTCGCCCATCTTGGTCCAGAGCATGTCACCCTTTTCAAGTATGTATTCCTTGTCTTCTGAAATCACTTTTAATTTTCCTTCTAGCACAAAATAATACTCATCACAGTCATGCATATGCTTTTCAACAATATTTTTCTGGCCTTTTTTATAATAGACAATTCCCCATGAAGAAAATCCCGGGTCACCAAACAATGTAGGTTGCTCTTTTATATTTCGTTTTGGCATTTTCTCACCTCTAAAAATTCATTTTTCGGTTGACTATGTTATAATTAAATTCTAATCTATAACCATTACAATTAAAATATGCAATCAAAATTTTTTATCATTTATCTTCCTGCATAAAGGTTTACAAGCTTCACATCAAAAGTGCAAGTTTTTTGTTCTTAACTTGCAGCTTACATAAAATTCTCTTCAACTAAGTTATTGATTGTTTAATAATTTACTGCTATAATTAAACTTAACCCATTGTATACATGTATGAATGTTGTTTTTTGTATGCAAAAGTTTTTTATATGCAAAAGATGTAATTTTTTTAGAAGTAAAAAACTCAATAGTAAATAATTTTCAATTTATATACACAGGAGGTATAGAAATTGTTAAGGGAAGGGCAAGTTAGAATTCCGTCTGGTTGTGCTATTTCGGGGTTTATTAATAAAAAGGGTGTTAGAATTTCTGGTACAGACATCATCAATTCCATTGCCATCATGAAAGAAAGAGGAAATGGGCTTGGTGGTGGATTTGCAGCGTATGGAATCTATCCTGACAGAAAAGATTGGTATGCTTTTCATCTATTTTTTGATGATATAAAGGCAAAAGAGGATACAGAGCACTTTTTAAACCAGAACTTTGAGGTATTGGAAAGTGAAGTAATTCCAACAAGAAAGGTTTCAAGCATTCAAAATGCACCAATTGTCTGGAGATATTTTGTAAAGCCACTTGAGAAAAGATTGAGAGATACAGAAAAAACAGAAGAAGATTTTGTTGTTGACAGTGTAATGTTTATAAACAGCCAAATTGACGGTGCGTATGTATTTTCAAGTGGCAAGAACATGGGTGCATTCAAAGGTGTTGGATATCCAGAAGACATAGGCGAGTTTTTCAGGATTGATGAGTACAAGGCATATATCTGGACAGCGCATTCAAGATTTCCAACAAACACGCCAGGCTGGTGGGGCGGAGCTCACCCCTTTACCCTGCTTGACTGGTCAATTGTCCACAATGGCGAGATTTCTTCATATGGAACAAATTATAGATACTTAGAGATGTTCGGTTACAAGTGTACACTTAGGACTGACACTGAGGTTATGGCATACCTTTTTGACCTTCTTTTGAGAAAACACAAGCTTTCTGTTGAGATTGCAGCAAAAGCTTTGGCAGCTCCGTTTTGGAGTGTGATTGATAGACAGGACGAACACGAAAGAGAAAAGCTCAGAGCAATAAGAGCAGTGTATGCATCTTGCTTAGTAAATGGTCCATTTTCGATAATCTTGGGATTTTCAAATGGGATATTAGCTCTTAACGATAGAATAAAACTGCGTCCTCTTGTTGCTGCACAAAAAGGTGATTTTGTATATGTTGCATCAGAAGAGGCAGCAATAAGAGAAATCTGCAAAGACCCAGAAAAGGTCTGGATGCCCAAAGGCGGAGAGCCTGTATATGTTACTTTGGACGAAGGGGTGATAGTATGATTTCACTATATGAAAATGAGTTTGAGGTTGTAAGGGACGAAACAAAGTGCATTCGCTGTAAAGTGTGTGTAAGACAGTGTGCAAACGAGGTTCATGAATATGATGAAGAGGAAGACAGAGTAGTTGCAGACTCATCAAAGTGTGTTGCATGCCACAGATGTGTTGTTATGTGCCCAACAAAGGCGCTTACTATAAAAAAGACTGAAAATGCATTCAAAGAAAATGCTAACTGGACACCTTCTTATATAAATGAGATATACAAACAGGCAGAGACTGGCGGAATACTTTTAACTGGTATGGGAAATGACAAGCCAATACCAATTTACTGGGATAGACTCTTAATTAACGCAAGCCAGGTTACAAATCCGTCAATTGACCCCTTAAGAGAGCCAATGGAGCTGAAAACCTTTATTGGCAGAAAACCTGACAAGCTTGAGTTTGACGAAAATGGCAATCTAAAAACAAAGCTTCCGCCACAGCTTGAATTAGAGGTACCTATAATGTTTTCTGCAATGTCGTTTGGTTCTATTTCACTAAACGCTTGCGAGTCTTTGGCAGCAGCAGCTGTTGAAGTGGGAACATATTGGAACACAGGCGAAGGAGGACTTCATCAAAAGCTTTACAAATACAAAGAAAGAGCAATTGTTCAGTGCGCATCAGGAAGATTTGGTGTTGACGTTGACTATTTGAACGCAGGTGCGGCAATTGAGATAAAGATTGGTCAGGGTGCAAAGCCAGGAATTGGCGGGCATTTGCCTGGTGAAAAGGTTGGTGAAGAGGTATCAAGAACAAGAATGATTCCAATTGGCTCTGATGCTATTTCACCAGCTCCGCACCATGATATTTACTCAATTGAGGATTTGCGCCAGCTCATCTTTGCTTTAAAAGAGGCTACAAACTATACAAAACCTGTTGGTGTTAAAATTGCAGCTGTTCACAACGTTGCGGCAATTGCCTCTGGTATTGCAAGAGCAGGTGCTGACTTTATCACAATCGATGGTGTGAGAGGTGGCACAGGCGCAGCACCGCTCAGAATTAGAGACAATGTTGGTATTCCAATAGAACTTGCCTTAGCAGCTGTTGACTCAAGACTCAGAGAAGAAGGAATTAGAAATCAGGTATCAATCATTGTTGCAGGTTCAATTAGAAACAGTGCAGATGTTGTGAAGGCTATAGCACTTGGTGCTGATGCGGTCTACATTGGAACAGCAGCACTAATTTCATTGGGATGCCATGTTTGCCAGAAGTGCCACACAGGTAAATGCAACTGGGGTATTGCAACACAGGACCCTGTTTTGGTAAAAAGACTCAATCCTGAGATTGGAGCAAGAAGAGCAGCAAACCTTTTGAAGGCTTGGAGCCATGAGATAAAAGAGATGTTGGGCTTGATGGGAATAAATGCTCTGGAGAGTTTGAGAGGAAACAGGCTGATGCTCAGAGCAGTTGGACTTACAGAGAAAGAGATGGAGATTTTAGGTGTCAAGCATGCAGGAGAGGGGGTATAGGCTTTGGCAAAAAAGATTTTCCCGAAAGAAGATGTGTGTGTAGGGTGTCACCTGTGCGAGGTTTACTGTGTGTATGCTCACTCTAAATACAAAAAACCAAATATAAAGGCTCATGAGCTTGTAAAGCTTTATATAAAACATAAGGATTCAAAACCAACACCGAAAATTTTAATTGAAGAGAAAAGCGGAACATGGACCACATTTGCCCTGCAGTGCAGGCACTGCGATGACGCTCCATGTACAAAGGCATGTATCACAGGTGCAATGAAGAGGCTTGAAGATGGTAGGATAATCTGTGATGAGGAAAAGTGTGTTGGGTGCTGGTCATGTATAATGGCATGCCCGCATGGTGCAGTAAGGCGCGGGGAGAACAAAAAAGCAGCGTCTAAATGTGATTTGTGTTTAGAGCTGGGCGAGCCTGCGTGCGTCAAAAACTGTCCAAACGAGGCCCTTGAAGTCAAAGAGGTCTAAAAAAGGGGGAAGAGTTTATCAATGAAATATGTTATAATAGGCAATTCTGTTGCTGCGTGCGGATGTATTGAAGCTATAAGAAAGGTTGACACTCAAAACCCTATTGTTGTTATATCAGATGAAAAGTACAGGGTATATTCAAGACCACTCATTTCTTACTACCTTGGTGGGAAAGTTGACGAGAGCAAGATGTATATCAGAGATGAGGACTACTATGAGAAAAACAAGGTAGAAACAAAGCTTGGCAAAAAAGCGGTAGCAGTTGATTTCAAAAGCAGAGAAGTTATACTTGACGATGGAGAAAAAGTAAAATACGACAAGCTCCTTATTGCAACAGGTGGAAAGCCATTCGTGCCACCTACAAAGGGGTTTGAACTCAAAAATGTGTTTACATTCATAAAGTTTGATGATGTAAAAGCAATAGATGAGGCTATAAAAAGCGGTGCAAAAAAGGCGGTAGTCATTGGTGCGGGACTGAGCGGACTCAAAGCAGCAGAAGCGCTTATCAAAAGGAATTTAGATGTAACTGTTGTTGAGCTTGCAAATAGGATTTTAGGTTCTATTCTGGATTTGGAGGCATCAAGAATAGTTCAAAGTGAGCTTGAAAAACATGGTATAGTTTTCAAACTCGAAACATCTGTTGATGAGATAATAGGCGATGGCAAGGTTGAAAAAGTAAAGCTCAAAAATGGTGAGGTTTTAGATTGTGATATAGTTGTGTTTGCAATAGGTGTTGTGCCAAATATTGACTTTTTGAAGGGAACAGAGCTTAAGATCAACCGCGGAATTGTTGTAAACAACAAAATGGAAACAAATATACAAGATGTGTATGCTGCAGGGGATTGTGCAGAAGGATACGACTTTGTATTTGAGCAGCAAAGGGTAATTCCAATCTGGCCAAATGCTTATAATCAAGGTGAGACAGCAGGGTATAACATGGCAGGGGTTGAGAGGACATTTGACAGAGGATTTCCAATGAACTCAATAGGATTTTTTGATGTTCACATGATAACAGCAGGGATTGTTGTGCCAAACTCTGATGATATAGAAGTTTTGGTAAAACATGATAAGGAAAAAAATGCTTACAGAAAGATATATCTTAAAAATGGTAGAGTTGTTGGCTTTATGTTTATAAACTCAATTGACAGAGCTGGTATGATAACTAATATGATAAAAGAAGGCTTTAACGTTGAGAGTATAAAACACAGGCTTCTTGACGAGGACTTTGGATATTTAGATTTGCCAAAGGAAATAAGGCAAGAGAAGATTTTAGGGGGTGCAAAAGCTTAAAATGAATCTTCATAAGCTTACCATAGATGCAAAAGGCATACATTACAAGGAATTGAATGAGATGATAGAAAATGCTTTGAATGAAGGGTATAAAGAGGTAGATTTGATAAACGTAAACGGCCAGCGCTACATTGGCGATGGATTGACATTCCCGGATAGAAAACTTAACATCTATGGCACCCCTGGAAACGATATGGCTGCATTCATGAACGGACTTACAATTGAGGTGTTTGCAAATGGTCAGGATGGTATTGGAAACACCATGAATGCGGGCAAAATAATAGTACATGGTTCTGCAGGGGATATTATAGGCTATGGAATGCGAGGTGGCGAGATTTTCATAAAAGGCGATGTTGGCTACAGAGTTGGAATTCACATGAAGGAGTATCAAGACAAGATTCCTGTGTTGGTAGTTGGTGGGAAAGCAGGAGATTTTCTTGGCGAGTACATGGCAGGTGGAAGGATAATTGTTTTAGGTCTTACATTGAAAGATGGTGAGCCAATCACTGGTCTTTACTGTGGAACTGGTATGCATGGTGGTATTATGTATCTTCGCGGAGAGGTTCAGACATATCAGCTTGGCAAAGAAGTAAAAGTTGTTGATATGGAAGATGAAGATTATAAATTTATTGACAAATATATTACAGAGTTTGTAAAACTTTTTGGATATAGCAAGGAGTATATAATGTCAAAGCCGTTTTATAAGCTAATTCCTTACAACAAACGCCCATATGGAAAGCTGTACGCTTATTAATAGTGCATAAATACCACATCTGGCCAGTGGCAGAAAATTTTGCCTCTGGCCGTTTTTAAAATTTACAAGAAGTTTTACAAACAAGGGGGTTTTGCGATGGACTCTATTGATTTAATTGCCTTAGAGATGATAAAATATTTCAAAAATGATGTGAGAAGAATAAACCATGCGCTCAAAGTATTTTCATTTGCAAGACTGATTGGAAAGGCGGAAGGTTTGGACGGCAAAAAACAGTATATTTTAGAAGCTGCTGCACTTTTGCATGATATTGGGATTAAGGTGTGTGAGCAAAAATATGGCTCAACAGCAGGTCATCTGCAAGAGATTGAAGGACCAGAGGTTGCAAAAGAAATTTTGTCGCACATAGATGTTGAAAAAGATAAAATTGAGAGGATTCTTTTTCTTATCGGCAATCATCATTCATATTCAAAGATAGATGACATTGACTTTCAAATCCTTGTTGAAGCAGATTTTCTTGTAAATATACATGAAGACTCTATGGACGTCGAAACAATAAAGAGTATAAAGCACAAATACTTCAAAACAAAGATGGGACTTTTCATGCTTGAAAAGATGTTTGAAGTATGAGGGTGTAGAACTGGTAGGATGGCCAGCTCAAAATGGGATTTTGCGCTGGTCTTGAGAATAAAATCTGTAGGATGGTAGAAAGGGGATTGATGGTAGTATGGATTTATTTTTAAGTGTCTTGCCAATTTTACTTGTCTTATTTCTTCTCATCTTTGCAAAGAAGACTGCAGACGTTGCAGGGCTTGTCGGATGGGTGGCAACAGCTTTGATTGCCATTTTGTATTTTAAAACCTCATTTGATGTTGTTCTAAAATCATCTATTATGGGCTTTTTAGCAGCACTTCCTGTATCCTTAGTTGTTGTCACATCAATCCTGCAGCTCAATGTAATGGAGTCAGCAGGTGCGATGAGAAGAATTATTGTATTTGTAAAAGGTTTGTCAAAGGATGACAAAGTGTTTCAGGCACTTATTTTGAACGTGGGATTTGGGACCTTTCTGGCAGCAACCGGAGCTGTTCCTGTGACTGTGCTTCCACCAATTTTGATTGGGCTTGGTTATTCTACCTTTGCTGCAATTGCCCTGTCTGCAGTCGGGTTTGATGCGCTGTGTACATATGCTCTTCTTGGCACACCTTTGGTTGTATTTTCACAGATTGCAAATGTGGATTTGATAACAGCTGCAAGGTACTTTTTGCCGTTTGTTGGAGTTGTTTCGTTTACAATATCACTTGCAATGCTTTTTATAATTGGAAATAGCAAGTTTGTAAAAAGAGGGTTTGTGCCTGCCATAATTGTTGGGCTTACATCTTATGCAGCAGCAGAACTTGCAATTTTGGTAAAAGCGCCAGTTATTACTGGTATTTTCGCAGGAATCCTAATAATGCTTGTTATGATGGTAATTCTCAAACTTCTTGGCAAAAGAGTATATGACTCAAGCCATTTTACAGAGGAAGATAGAAAAGTTGAAAAGACAATGGGGATAATAAAAGCAACATCTCCGTGGATACTGCTGGTTGTCTTTATTCTCATTACAAATCTCATTACTCCTATAAGAGAATTTTTGTATGACAAACTTTCAATGCCGATTGAAGTAATGAAAGGACCAAAAATAAAGCCCATTTTCACAAGAGTAATCTGGCAGTCGTACACATGGATATTGCTCTCAACAATTATTTCAATCTTCATCTTCAAGATGAATGGCAAGCAACTGAAGAGTGTATGGGAAAAGACAAAATCAAGAATTCCAAAACCGTTCTGGTCTTCAACAGTGTTTTTCCTGATGGCTTATGTCATGATGTACTCAGGCTATCAAAAGACACAAAATGGCTATGAACTTTTGAAAAGGACGCACAACATTGTTTATGTGCTTGCAGAATATTCGGCAAAGGGATTCAAAAACATATATGCTTTTATTGCTCCATATTTGGGCATCTTAGGCGGTTTCATTACAGGTACTGAAACATCTACCATTGCCATGTTTGCAAAGTATACCATTGAAACCTCAAACTTGCTTGAGCTGTCTCCACTTTTGATGGTTGCAGCAGTGGCTTTCGGTGGTGGGCTTGCCTCTGGGATATCACCGTCAAAGCTTCAAAATGCAGCTGCTGCAATTGATGCAATTGGCGCGGAGTCAAAGGTCTTGAGAACAACCCTGGTAATTTCCCTTATTATGGCGTTTATTACTGGGATAATAAGTTTTCTGTTAAGAGGGTATGCAATTCAATAAACTTAGTGTAAAATATTTATAGGACATTGGATGGAAAAAAGCTCCCTCCTCTTGGTAGAAGAGAAAAAATGAAGTAGAATATAATGATGAAAAATAAAAAAAAGGAAAAGGAAAAACAAACCAAAGGAGGGAGCAAAATGACTGAAAATATTGTATCAAAAATAGAAGAACTTTTAAAGACTTTTGAGGAAGGATTAGAGAAGATAGTGAAAAGGGAGAAGGATTTAGCGGAATATTCAATTGAACTTAAGAAGCAGTTAGACCTGATAGGCAAGGAGATGATAAAGGAAGTATGTGAACTTATAGATGAATCATTGAAAGTAAACGAAGAGAGGAAGAAGAGGTATGAGGTTGTGAGGAGAGACAAGAGGGGTTTAAAGACAATATTTGGTGATATTGAATATGAGAGAACATATTACAAAGATAAGGAAGGCAAAGGATATGTTTATTTAGTTGATATAGTTTTAGGGATAGAGAGATATCAAAGGATAGACAATGCGGTAAAGGGAGCGATAATAGAGAGAGTAGTAGACATGTCATATGAGAAGGCAGCAAAGGAAGTATTAGGGGAGGATAGGATTAGTAGACAAAGTGTAATGAATATTTTGAAAGGGATAGATAGTAAAGAATTAGATGAAATCCAGCATAGCAAGAGTGTAAGAGGAGAGAAGAAAGTTGTAAAAGAGCTTTATATAGAGGCGGATGAAGACCATATTTCATTACAGAATGGGAAGAAAGAGATAGCGAAGCTTGCTTACATAAATACGGGATATAAGGAAGAGAAGGGCGTTGTTATTAGGAAGGAATTAAAGGATTTGCATTATTTTAGCAGTGTAAAAGAGGATGCAGATGATTTTTGGGCAAAAGTGGGTAAGTATATTGAAGAGAATTTTGAAGTTGAGAAGATAGAAAACATATATCTTTTAGGAGATGGAGCTAATTGGATAAAGAAGGGATTAGAGTGGATAGATGGAGCGGAATTTGTATTAGATAAGTTTCACTTAACGAAGGAGATAATGAAAATAGCAGGAGGGGATAGAAAATTATTTAATGAGATTTTGAAAGCATTAAGAGAGAAGGATAGAGAGAGATTTGAGGCATTAGTAAAAGAAAAGATGGAGGAGGTTAAAGAAGATGAGTTAGCTAAGAGGAGGATAAAGAAGGGAAGGAGATACATACTTTCGCACTGGGATAATATAGTATTAGAAGCAGCGAATGTTAATATAAAGGGATGTAGTGCAGAAGGGCATGTAAGTCATGTATTAGCAGAGAGGATGAGTTCAAGACCAAGAGGATGGAGTGAAGATATAGCAGAGACCATGGTAAAGTTATTGAGTTTAAAATACAATGGTTTTGAACTTATGAATGTATATTTAGAGAAGATAAAAGCCAAGAAAGCAGAAAGGCAAGAAGTTAAAGAAATAGCAAAAGGAATTATAAAGAACGGGAAAAGAGTACGAAAAGGTACGGAAAAGTGGAATAATATACCAGTTATAGCAAATGGCAAAGTTAACCAGTTACGAAGAGCATTAAAGTCTTTGATTAGTTGTAGCTTCTATAATGCAGGTATGTTCTAATAAAAAATTATTTCCTACAAACTCTTGACACTATCTTCAATAAAAAATATAGTTGAAATACAATCATATGAAATGATATAATTAAATCAAATGTAAAGGCAACAAAAGATGTGAAAAGGTTGCCTTTCCTTTTAAAATTAGTTGAAAACGCTTTCTGTTTTATTTAAAACCCTTTTTACCCCCAGCACAATTTTTAAAGATTTAGAAAAATTGGAGGTGTGTGTAGAGGTGTCAATTGAAAAGAAGGTACAAGAACTTTTACAGAAGATGACAGTTGAGGAGAAGGTGTATCAGCTCACAAGCGTGCTTGTTCAGGACATCTTGGAAAATGATAAGTTTTCACCTGAAAAAGCTAAAAGGCTTATACCACACGGAATTGGTCAAATAACAAGAGTTGCAGGTGCAAGCAACTTGAGCCCTGATGAAGCAGCAAAAACTGCAAATGAGATCCAAAAGTTTCTGGTTGAAAACACACGCCTTGGAATTCCTGCAATGATTCATGAAGAGTCTTGCTCAGGTTTTATGGCAAAGGGTGCAACAGTATTTCCACAGAGCATAGGTGTTGCATGCACATTTGACAATGAGATTGTTGAAGAACTTGCAAAAGTAATAAAAACTCAGATGAAAGCGGTAGGTGCACATCAAGCTTTAGCACCGCTTATTGACGTTGCGCGGGATGCGCGTTGGGGAAGGGTTGAAGAGACGTTTGGAGAAGACCCTTATCTTGTTGCAAATATGGCTGTGAGCTATGTAAAAGGTATCCAAGGTGATGACATAAAAGACGGCATAGTTGCAACAGGTAAGCACTTTGTTGGGTATGCAATGTCAGAAGGCGGAATGAACTGGGCGCCTGTCCACATTCCTGAAAGAGAACTCAGAGAAGTGTATCTTTATCCGTTTGAGGTTGCAGTAAAGGTTGCGGGGCTAAAATCTATCATGCCAGCTTATCATGAGATTGACGGAATCCCTTGCCATGCAAATAGAAAGCTTTTAACAGACATTGCAAGGGGCGAATGGGGATTTGACGGAATTTTTGTTTCAGACTATGCAGGTGTAAGAAATATCCTTGACTATCACAAGGCAGTAAAAACATATGCAGAGGCAGCATACATTTCACTTTGGGCAGGGCTTGACATTGAACTGCCGAAAATAGAATGTTTCACAGAAGAGTTTATAAAAGCATTAAAAGAAGGAAAGTTTGACATGGCGGTTGTTGATGCCGCTGTAAAGAGAGTATTAGAGATGAAGTTCAGGCTTGGTCTTTTTGACAACCCATATATCAAAACCGAAGGTATTTTGGAGCTTTTTGACAACAAAGAACAAAGAGAGCTTTCAAGAAAAGTCGCACAAGAGTCCATGGTACTTTTGAAGAATGACAATTTCCTGCCACTTTCAAATGATGTAAAGAAGATTGCAGTGATTGGACCAAACGCAGACTCTGTGAGAAACCTCTTGGGTGACTATTCGTATCCAGCACACATAGCAACACTTGAGATGTTCTTCATAAAGGAAGACAAAGGTGTTGGCAATGAAGAAGAGTTTGTAAGAAAAGTAATCAATATAAAATCCATCTTAGAGGCTATAAAAGACAGAGTTCAAAACAAAGCTGAGGTTGTATATGCAAAAGGCTGTGATGTTAATAATCAAGATGAATCTGGTTTTGAAGAAGCAAAAAAGGCAGCACAGGGTGCAGATGTAGTCATTTTGGTTGTTGGTGACAAGGCAGGTTTGAGGCTTGATTGCACATCAGGTGAGTCAAGAGATAGGGCAAGCTTAAAACTTCCTGGAGTGCAGGAAAAGCTCATTGAAGAGGTTTCAAAGGTAAATGAGAATATTGTAGTTGTGCTTGTAAATGGAAGACCTGTTGCGCTAGAAGGCATCTGGCAAAAAGCAAAGGCTATTTTAGAAGCTTGGTTCCCAGGCGAAGAAGGAGCAGAAGCTGTGGCAGATGTTCTTTTCGGTGACTACAACCCTGGCGGCAAGCTTGCAATATCCTTCCCAAGGGATGTAGGACAGGTTCCGGTTTATTACGGGCACAAACCGTCTGGTGGAAAGTCTTGCTGGCATGGGGACTATGTTGAGATGTCAACAAAGCCTTTCCTGCCGTTTGGCTATGGACTTTCATACACCACTTTTGAGTACAAAAACTTTGCAATTGAAAAAGAAAAGATTTCCATGGATGAGAGCATTAAAATCTCAGTTGAGGTTGAGAACACAGGCAAGTACGCAGGCGATGAAATAGTTCAGCTTTACACAAGAAAAGAAGAGTTCTTGGTAACCCGCCCTGTAAAAGAGCTCAAAGCTTACAAGAGAGTACACTTAAAGCCTGGTGAAAAGAAGAAGGTTGTATTTGAAATCTTCCCCGACCAATTTGCGTACTATGATTATGATATGAATAGGGTAATTTCACCTGGCACTGTTGAGGTCATGGTAGGAGCATCTTCAGAAGACATAAAGTTTACAGGGACATTTGAGATTGTGGGCGAAAAGAAGGATGCAAAAGAAATCAAAAATTATCTTAGTCGTGCATGGTGTGAATAAACTTAAAAATGATAAGGGACTGATGCCAATGAGTGGTACCAGTCCCTTGTTTTTTAAGTATTATAAAAAGAGAACTCCCCTCTATAGTTTGAGCCATTTATAGTGGGATATTTGTTTGGAATGAGTACATTTGACTTAATACCATTGTCTTGCTGGGTGTAAATAAACATTTTCTTTTCATCCCACAGCAATATCTCATCCCTGCCATCACCTGTCAAATCAATGCTATCTGCACAAAGGATTGGATAACCATCATCAGAGGGCTATCCAAAAAAGATAAGGTGACAGCCTCTTTATTTTTACTATATTTGCACCTTAATATATTTATGATATAATATTTCAAAATTGATTATATTAGGAAAATCAATATACCTCGCAAACATGATAAAATAGTCTTCAAAGAATATAATCCAAACCAATTAATAATGCCAATCGACCCTGAATCCTTTATCCCTCAAACTCATCTGGTAAGAATAATCGATAAAATTATTGATAAAATAGATACATCTCACATAGTACAAAAATACAAAGGTGGCGGAACTTCTAGTTACCATCCTTTGATGCTTTTAAAAGTCCTTATCTATGCCTACATACAGGGGATATACTCTTCAAGAAAAATAGCAAAAGCACTTGAGGAAAACATAACCTTTATGTGGCTTTCAAAACTTCAGACTCCTGATTTTAGAACTATCAATAGATTCAGAAAAGAAATAATATTTGATTGCATTGAAGGGATTTTTGCGGAAGTTATTGAACTTCTTGTAAAGCTATGGTATGTAAACTTTGAGTATTATTATCTTGACAGGACAAAGATTGAAGCAAATGCGAGCAAGTATACGATTGTATGGACAAAAAGTACAAGAACATACAAAAAGAAATTAAGAGAAAAAGTAAAAAACATCTTTGATGAGATAGAAAGGATAAACGAGGAAGAAGATAGAACTCTTGGTGAGCTGGATGTTGGTTTAGAAGCTGATTATGATAGCAAAGAGCTTGAACAGAAAGTTGAAAAGCTTACCCAAAAACTAGCAAAAGCTAGTTTTGAGAACAAAAGAAAAGAAAGGAGAGTAAAAAAACTTGTAAAATTAAGACTCAAGAAATATGAGTCTTATGAGCAGATTTTAAATGGTAGAAATAGTTTTTCAAAAACAGACAATGATGCCACTTATATAGAGGATGAAGGAAGACCATATGAAAAATGGGAATTAAAAGCCGGGTATAATGTACAAATTGGCACACAAAACCAATTTGTAATAGGTTTTAGCATCCACCAAAGTTCCACAGATACTGTCTGCTTAAAAGAACATCTTGAGCTTGTAGAAAAGATAATACGCCACAAGCCCAAAAATATTGTAGCAAACAGTGACTATGGTTCGGAAGAAAACTACCTTTATCTGAAAAAATGTGGCATCAATAGCTACATCAAGTATAACACATTTGACCTGGAACAGACAAGGAGAT
Source organism: Caldicellulosiruptor kronotskyensis 2002 (assembly GCF_000166775.1). Lineage (NCBI taxonomy): Bacteria > Bacillati > Bacillota > Caldicellulosiruptorales > Caldicellulosiruptoraceae > Caldicellulosiruptor > Caldicellulosiruptor kronotskyensis. The sequence continues at coordinate 273,453 of NC_014720.1, forward strand.
TTAAGAAAGATATTTTCAAGGTAAAGAACTGGGAATATATACCAGAAGAAGATATATACATTTGTCCTGCAGGTAAGAGAATTAAATATTTGTATTCGAAGGTAAGTACAAATGAGAGAGGATTTGTAAGCTATGAAAAGGTATATCAATGTGAAGAGATTTGTAATGGTTGTAAATACAGGGATAGATGTTACAATGGTAAGAGATGGAAGAAGAGATTCAGCGTAAGACTGAGGATAGAGAAATTGAAGGAAGAGGTAAGGCAAAGGTTATTGAGCGAAGAGGGCAAAAAGATTTACAGGAAGAGAAAGATAGAAGTTGAGACGGTATTTGGCATTATTAAAAACAATAAAGGATTTAGAAGATTCCTGCTCAGGGGATTAAAAGGAGTAAAGCTAAAGTAGAGTTTGCTTTGTATTGCCTATAACATGGAAGAATTAGCAAAATTAATAAAAGAGGATTGGGATAGAACTACTACCCAACCCTCTTTTTGTTTAATATATAGTTCAATATTGACATTTAATTGTATCAAATGCTTCTTTCTGGATATTAAAAATTATTGGTTTGGGACAGCCACTTATCTTTTTCTCTGGTTCATATAGAGTTTAGTTTTAACTTGAATCCTACGATAGTAGCAACTTTGTCTTATTCTAAACCCAAGAAAATTGAAGCAAATTTAAGCTATTTTAAGAAAAACATAACTTTAGCTCAAAAATTGGCGAAATATCGTCTAAAAAAAAAAAAAAAAAAAAACGGGATTGACAGTATAAGAGTGTATAAGATAAAATTTGCATAGAAATTCCAAGAAGAATTTTGCAGAAAAAGAGCATTTTATTACAAAATAGCCCGATGGGAAAAACAAAAAATAACAGACTAAAAATTGGCGAAAAAAGTCTTGTTGAAAATTTTGCATATGATTGGAATATTTTAATTTAAAAATTTGTTGCTCATTTTCAATAGAAAATAGACTTGGACAATGAAATAAACATAATTAAGTCAAACAAATCTTCAAAAAATTTTTTATACTGAACAAAAAATTTGTTGTTCTGTTTAATTCTCAAGTTTTTCAGTAGACACATTTCTAACAATTTAGAAATAGACATTTTTCTGCATTACAACTATTCTATAATTTAAAGATAATGGTATTTTAAAACTTGAATCGTGAAGATTTGGTAGTAGTTTTAGGATGTTCAGAGCCATATAGAAGGAAACTATGAACCACTAACATGGTTGAGCAACTAAATTGAGAAATTTATTGGTGAGAATTGGTAATAAAAATTTTTTCGAAGCGGGAGTTATTTTGCCGCTATATATGTATTTTGGAAGTAAATATAGATGAAGAAACATTTTAGATAGCAAAAAAATGTGGAAGAATGTTGAAAAAATTGTTTTGTGGATATAAACTTTTTACAGGTGTCAATTTATAAATTGGGTCAAATGAAACCTTTACATTTTTTGACATACACGAAAGCATTTGTAATTTCGAATGACAAATTAAAATAAGCTAAAAAGCTTGCATATTCTATGGTCAAAAAATATTACACAAAAGTTTAGGTTTGTTTCCATCAATATTCAACAAACATTTTACATAATTTTTATTTAGATTTAAAATCTATTTGCTATATTATAAGCGAAAAGAAAATGGTTAAGAAAAAGCGATTAAATAGCTTCATCGACTGTACACCAGGATAAATAATTTAAAATGGGGGGAGGGATAATATGATTATAAAGAAACAAAATAAAAATAAACAAGGATGCATAAAGATAGGTGTTCTTGGTGCTTGTGCAACTGTTGGAGTAATTGCAGAGAAGAATGGAATTAATATGAGATTGTGAAAAAATTGAATATCATCCAATTGCTTGAACAAAAATAAACTTTCTTGGTGTACAGTCTATGACATAGACTTATAAATAACGTAGCAAATTATGCAAAATTTAATTATTTCAATTATCGCAAGATGTTTGATTAAAAATTAAAAAAGAAAGGGGGGTGAAAGTTATGTTGATAGTTAAATCTAATAAGAGAAAAGCAGGGTGTATATATATAGGAGCGCCATTAATTGGTTGTAAAACAATTGGGAGCGATATAAGAGGGATAAGAATATAATTTCAACCAAAATATTAAAAAGAAAGAAGGAGGTGAAAGATATGTTATTGGCAAAAAAGAAAACAAAAAAGAGTAGTTGCATTGAGATTGGGGTAAACGGTATATGCAAATCAGTGGGGAAAACAATTGCTGTTGTTTGGGGAATTCCAATAAAATTATAATTTGTAAAAAGACAAGCCCCCTAGAGGGGCTTGTCTTTAGGATATTTCGGAGGTGTTTACAATGGAGGTTTTTAAAATCTCAGAAAATTCACTTATATACTTTGTTGATGATATACCCTTTATAGGTAATTTTGAATTAGGTAGTGTAATAGCATTTAATGAAGAGGGCTATAATTTTTTAAAAAGAATTTTAAAAAAGGATACCATAAGTTTTGATGAATTTACCCAGGAGGAGAAAAATTGGTTTTCTACTTTGTTGGAATGTGAGATTCTCAAAAGTCTTAATAGTAGTTCAACCCTTATCACAAACAATGAAATAGATGCTATATATCTGCATTTTACAAATAATTGCAATATATATTGCAAAGGGTGTTATTCATTTAATAAGTACAGAAACAAAGAAGATTTTGATCTATCTGTAGATGTTTTTGTAGATAGCATTAAACAATTAAAAAACTATGGCCTTAAGAGAGTTATTATATCTGGAGGAGAACCTACATTAAGGGATGATTTAGAAGTTTTGCTAAGAGAAATAAAGAATATATCAATTGAATACGTTTGTTTAATTACAAATGGCATTTATTTTCCGGAAAAACTGATTAATGTTGTTAAAGAGTGTGTGAATGAAGTCTCAGTTTCGATTGATGGATACAATGAAAATATAAGTTATATTAGACCAGCATGGATATATAACAGAGTGATCGACACAATAAGAGTATTAAAAGAAAATGAAATTAATGTAAGTATGATTGTAACATTACATAGACAAAATGTTGGGGTCATGAATGAGTATAAATTATTAAGCGAAAAATTAGGTGTTCCTTTTAGTTATAGCATTCTTGTTTGTAATAACAATAATAGAGATGAATGTAAGGAATTTGAATTTGATGATAATTCATTATATAAAATCAAATGGGATCAAGATATTGAAAATACAAAAATAGAAAATTTCGAATTTGAAACTAGATTAAGCTGTGAAGCAGGTAAAAGGTTGTTGAGTATTGCTGCAAACGGAGATGTGTATCCATGTCATATGCTTCACGACGAATTTTTTAAGTTTGGGAATATAAAAGATATGGCAATACCGGAGATTCTTATGTCCGCCAGCAGGTTATTGTTTAAATTTATTACTGTTGACTTTATTAAAGAATGCAATGCTTGTAAGTTTAGGTACTTATGTGGAGGAGGATGTCGTGCAAATGCTTTCTATAAAAATAGTGATGTATTAAGTAAAGATCCATATTGCTCAATGTATTACAATTTTTACAATACAATACTCAGTTTACTAAGACAACAAAATTTAGAGCACGCGAATACTTCAAAGGAGGAATTAAATGAAGAACAAGCTACCTGATGTAAAAAAAGTTAGGCAACTATATCCAATATATCTTCATTTATACATTGAAATATGTGGTCTTATATTTATACCGTTTGTACTTTATATAGGTTGGCTAATGATACTAACCATAGTTGCCAGTAAACCATTTACAGAGGAAATGAATTATTCAAGTTTAAAGGATTTAATGTTTCAATATTCAATCCCATTCTCTATATTTTTTGGTATATTTCCTATGTTTTATGTGCTTTTTTTTAAAAGGTTAAAACTTAAAGAGATAAATGTATTACCAAACAAAAACAAGTGGTATATTTTTTCAGTTGTATTGTTAATAATAATGTCCGCATGTGTAATACTATACGTTAAACAAAAACTGTCTACTGAACTATTCTTAATTTTAATTATACACAATTTTTTTGTAGCATTTACCGAAGAGTTGTTAGCAAGAGGCATAATTCTTTCGCTATTATTAAAATCAATGAGGCCGATTGCAAGTATTATACTAAATGGAATAATATTTGCTTTTGTTTTTCACAGCGCAGCAGACTTTACTATTAATTTATTATTAAGACTACCACTAGGGATACTTCTGGCATTTCTTTCATATTGGACAAGAAGCATACATCCGTCAATATTACTTCATTGGATGTATAATGTTGGAGTAGAGTTTTTATAAAAGTAGAAATTTAAATGCTGAATTTTTAGTATTATGTTAACAGCCTGCTAATAGATGGTAATCAAAGCTGAATGATACCATGACAGGTATGAAATACAATTAAAATGTAAAAGAGAGTAAAATTATAGCCATATATCATCAATATAGAGACTAATATATAACAACAATTGTATAACAAAAATTGAAAAGTTTAAAAAAGTAAATAAAATTCAAAATTTTCTAAACTCTAATTTTTAGCTGCTCAAAAAACCAAAACTAAAATATTTATGGTTCAACAATTTGCAAAAAATTATAATTTTAAGCTACTAAATTTTTTGAGTTTGTCAAGTTTTTTGATAGTTAATTTAGAGAAAAAAGTTGTTTAGATTTGATTTTGGACATTTGAGTCACAGCTCTAGCAAGAAAATATATTTTATATACACATATTTTGCTACAATTGTAAAAATGGAAACAGAACTTTTTTAAATTTTTATAAAACATAGTAACACTTATCTAGAGCGTCTATAAAAAAGCTATTAACCAGTATTGTATTAGCCGTTTGCAAAATAGGTGGTGATTGAAGGTAACAGATGCCAAGAAAGAAAAAACAATCAAAAGGTAAAGAGAAGAGTAGAATTGTAACCATATATTATCAATATAAGCGGAGATATGCAACAACAGTTGTATGACAAAAATTGAAAAGTTTAAAAAAGACAATAATATCCTAAGCCTTCTAAGATTGAAATTTTAGAAGGTCAAGTAAAAAACAAAACCAAAATTTTTTGATAGGTTAAGGATTCAAGAAAAATTGTAGTTTTAAGCGATAAGTTTTTTAAGTTTGTTCAGTTTTTTAACAGTTAGTTTAGAACAATAGAGTGTGATGTTGTGAGCGAGGAAAAATAAGAGCGAATAAGTAATGGAGAAGAAGTGAGAAATCAGAGAAAATGGAAACATGGTCATAAGTGTAGATAGTATCAGAGACCATATAGGATTTTAGGTGGTAAATAGTCTACTCTACAGCGAGACGTTTTTGCAGAGATTAATAAAGTGTTGGGAATTTCTGTTGATGCTAGGGGAAGATCGAAAGTCATCAGGGTAAGTGTAGCTATTGAACCTGATTTAGAGGTAGAACAAGGCTGAGGGCAAGAGCAGGTGCACTTGCCATCTTTGAATTTGGGACATAGGGCGAGTCCATTTAAAGCGCAAAGAGCGATTTTTACCTTGACATTTGCTTTCAAATTTAAAAGGTTGGTTGAACTTTTTACAGATGGGGACACCATCTTCAGAATAGGGTCAGAAGAAGGGGAATCAGAGTTAAACAGAGGGAGTAAAGCTAAGGGGATACCGAGGGCGCATGTATATTACAGCAAATTTTAGAGCCCAGCAGAAATGGCCATTTGTGAACATAAGACGGATATTTGAATTAGCATTAGCAGTTTTAGGCAAAGAAGAATAAACAAGAGAGTCGATTTTGTCAGAAGAAAGCTGCGGGTTAGCTTTTGAGGTATTTTTCAAAAGTGATTGAATGATTTTAGGGTTGTTTTCATGGACGTGGGGAACGATACCAAAAGTAATCGAAGATTAAGATTGAAGCAAGTTCAGGATATTGTTGGATAGAAATATTGTGTGCGTGGATAGAGATATTTTGGAAAAGTTTATGGATTTGTGTGTTAAAGATTTTTCTGAAGCGAGAGAAGGTAGAAATAGAAGGAACATTGCCATGAAGATTACAGAATGTGCGAAGTTCATAACAGTATAAGGAGCACAGCACGAAGCTGAGTCAAAGTATTGAGTTTGAGTAATTTTTGGACAAAGAAGCACAGGAGCATAGAGTCTAAAGAGAAGTATTCTGAGCTTGCCGAAGTATTTGTAGTGAGCATTATAGAAAGAAGAAGGTATGTAGTTGGATAAGTCGATGAATTTACTAAACAAGCCCAAGAGGGCATCAAGACTTGTAGAGGGCTGAAGCCTTTATGTGGGAGAATAGATCTAAAAACGAGAGTTGTTTAGGTTTAGCATTAAACATTATGGACCCCCCTCATAGTAGAAAATATGTTTTATATAATTATGTTTTACTACAACTATGAGGAGAGTGGCTAGAGTTTTTTGAAGCTCATGTAAAGCTTGATAACGCTCATTTTGAGCGTTTCTGCAAAAGGCTAAACCAGTATTGTATTGATTGGAGGAATAAAACAAATTGAAACAAGACATGATGTGGTTAATTAGCAAACTAAAAAGATTTTGGAAATTAGGTTTACTTTGCATTATATGTCAAATACTTTATATTGCATTAATAGAAATAGCTCCAATTGTTTCAATGATTTTAATAGAAGCTTTAATACATAAGTTTCAAAGTCGGGTTATTTATAGGAGTTTAATTTTTTTCACATTGGTATGGATATTGCAACCAATTATGTGGTATACGGTAAGTGTTTTAACTATTAATTTAAGTGAAAATATAAAGGAAAGTTTAAGAAATAGTTGCTTTGAAAGTTTTATTTCTTCATCAACGATTAATTTTATTCAAAATAATTCAATGGGTACAATGGTAACTAGAATATCTGAAGATGTAGAAGAAATTGGAAATTTTACACAAAATTTAATTTTAAATTTTACAAAAAATTTACTTATAGCAACTATCTCAATGATAGTTATGTTATCAATAGCACCGTTACTTACTGTAATATTTTTTATAGTATTTGGAATTTTATCTTTATTTATTTTAAAAAAATCAAACCAACTTAGTGGTCTGCAAAATGATCTTCAGCAAGTCATTGATAGAATGAATACATTTTTACCAAACATAATAAGAAATATTATCCCAATAAAAGTGTGTAATGCACAGTCTCTTATAAATGAACAATTTCAAATTACAAACAAAGAAATAAAAATGAAAACAATAAAATTGCTAAAAAATTTGACATTAATGAGTATGTATGCAGCAACTGTTGCTGTGTTGGTAATTGTTATAATTTATGCTGGGGGTTCAATTTATATCCTTAGTGGAAAAGGGACTGTTGGAATATTAGTTGCACTGACAATGTATTTTCAGAATTTTGTTGGTGCAGTAAATGAATTATTTGATGGTGGTATTGAACTAAGAAGGATATCGCCGCTGATAATGAGGTTGAATGAACTTTTAAATGACAAAAATACTGCAAATTCTGAAATTAGAATGTTTGATGAAGAGCTTAATACATCGATATTATTGAACTGTGATAAATACAATTTACAGGTAAAAGATGTATGGTTTAAATATAATGATTCTGATTACATTTTAAAAGGTGTCAATTTGTATGCTGAAGAAGACACAGTTGTTGCCATAATAGGAGAGTCTGGTGCAGGTAAAACAACATTGTTGAAACTTTTATTGGGGATTTACCTACCAGAACATGGAGAGATAACTTTATGTGGCAACAATATAAATCAGATTAGCAATAATAAATTATGGAAGCTTGTTAGTTATATACCTCAGGAGGTAGACTTGATTTACGGCCTTTCAATTAAGGAGAACATTACATTAGAGAAGGCAATTGAACTAAAACGTGAAGTAGTAGAGTTGTGTCAATGGTTAAAAATAGAAAAAAAAATACTTAGCTTGCCTTTAGGATATGATACCTTGTATACAGAAGAGGTAAATTTTTCAGGTGGCGAAAAACAACGAATTGTCATTGCACGGGAATTATTAAAAGGAGCGAAAATATTTATATTCGATGAGCCCACCGCCTGGCTGGACGAAGAGAATGAAAAAAGATTTTTTGAAATAATTCAAGAATTAAAAAAGGGGAGAATAATTATAATGGTTAGTCATAAGAAAATAACATTGGAGTATGCAGATATAGTTTATGTTTTAGAAAACGGAGTTTTAAAACCAACCATACCGGTAAATAAAAATTTGTAAGAGAGGAGGACAGGTAAAAATGAAAAGGTCAGTATACATATTTGCATTTTTGGCAATTGTGTATGAAATTTTTGTTGGGACACTTTTAACTCTTAAGAGAGAAAATATTTCACTAAGCGAGTACTGGGGATGGGGATTATCAGTAATCGCTATGGTTGCTATTTTAGGTTTGTTGAATGGTATATTTGGAGGTGAAAAACTTTCAAATATTTTAGCTATCAATATTTTTGCAGTGATAATAATTAATTTAATTTCTGCTATGTTTACTCCTCTAATCCTAACAGAAGATGTAAAACAAAAATTACTTAAAGAAGCTACACAAAAAAACATAGAGCTAAGTCTTGGGAACAACATGGGGAATATAATTTCAGGTATTATGCTTTATTCTGTGATAGTAGCTCTCATGACGTTTGCAGGTTTTAAAATAAGCGCAATTTTAAGAAAAAAACTTAAAAGAAATTAACATGTTGACTTTTTTTTGTATCAGTGTATTATTAATATAGAACACTAATAAGGTGGTGCAATTACAATGAGAATAAAAAAGGGTATGTCCTTATTTGTGTTTTTAATTGTATGTGTTGTTACATTAATGGTGGTATATGTATTTACTAATAGCATAAAGAAGCAGCAGCAGGCTGAAAAAATACAAAATAAAAATGTTATAAAAGTTGTCAAAAAGGATCTGTATGAAGAAATAACATTGAGAGGCATTGTTACTTCTGAAGAAAAACCAATATTTTCTTCTACAACTGCGAAAGTCAAGAGTGTATTTATCAGAGATGGTGATTATATTAAAAAGGGCGATTTAATTGCATTTATGGATGATACAAGTGTAAGACTTGAGCTGAAAAAGAAAGAAAGAGAAAAACAAAGTTTGTACAGAGATTTAGAAAATTTGTACGCAAGGCTTGGAGAATGTTCAGTGTATTCGCCGTTTGAAGGGCAAGTTGCAGAAATATATGTAAAAGAAAGAGATATAATCTCAAAGGGGAGTCCAATTTGTAAAGTTGTCAAAACAGATGTGGTATACCTTACGGTAGCATTTCCCAGATGGCTTTTTAATAACATAAACCAAGGGGATCCAATCGAGGTAGTGGTGCCTGAGTATGGGCAAGAAATAAAAGGATATATAAGAGCAAAAAGTTCTATATTTTATACAGACGAAAATGGATTTCCAGCATTTGATGTGGAAGTAATTTTAAAAGAAAAAGGTATACCTGTAAAAGTAAAAGCGTATTGCATATTTAGATATAACGGGCAAAAAGTGAGGAGTTTGAACGAAGGTATAATCACACCAGAAGAAGATATTATAAAGTCACCAACAGATGGTGTTGTGAAAAATATATATATATCAAAATTTTCACTATTAAATAAAAACCAATTAATAGTTGAATTATCAAATGATGAGATTTTAGAACAAATTAAAAACAAGAAAGCACAGATTGAACAGATTACAGAAGAAATAAACGAATATAGAAAAAAGCTTAGCATGTTTGTGATAAAAGCTCCATTGGAGGGTATTGTAAGTGATATTAACATTGTCGAGGGCAAATTATTAAATGAAGGTGAAAAGATTTTTGTAATTTGGAATCCTAGCAATTTGATATTTGAATCAAAAATATCAGAACTTGAACTTGATAGGATTAAAAAAGGTCAGAAAGTAACGCTGCAATTTAAAATTCCTGGCAGAATTGGAGTTAACGAGACAGTTAATGGCACAGTAAAATTGATTGGTTCACGACCACTTGAAGAGAGCTTGGATGCCAATATAAGCTTCTACTCAATTAAAATTGGATTCAAAAGCAATAGAATTAAAAGAGGAATGCATGCCACAGCACAGATGAAAGTATTTTTAAAACAAAACGCACTCTGTGTCCCTGTGGAAGCTTTAAGAGAAGAAAATGGTAAATACTATGTATGGGTAAAACAACAAAAGCCAAAAAATATTTCTGAAAATACTGGAAAAGATAAAATTATTGATGAATTTGGTTCAAAGGAAAGTTATTATGAAGGTGCTGAAAAGAGAGAGGTTGTTATAGGTGAAAGCAACAAATGGTATGCTGAGATTTTAAGTGGGTTAAAAGAAGGTGAAGAAGTAGTATTACCACGGATTTATGAAGAAGTAAAATAGTAAACACAGAGGGTGATGTTTGATATGAAATATGCTAAGTTTTTTGAGGCTTTTAAAATTGCTGCAAAGTCTTTAATTCACAACAAGACAAGAACATTTTTGAGTATACTTGGGGTAATAATTGGCACATGCGCAATAATAGTTTCAGTTGGACTTGTTCAGTCGGTTAGTATCAGCGTTTCAAAACAATTAGAGGAAAGTGGACTTGATAGTTTGATATTAGTTTTAAATTATGACATTGATATGAGTGAAATGTACAGTTACCTTAACAGCAAACAGAATTTAGTAGTTGGAATAACTCCAAAGAAAACTTATTACACAGAGGTATTATCGTATGATGGAAAAAAGTATAAATGTGAAGTACTTCTTTTAAAACCCTCTTCATATATTCTTGAAAATTTAAAATTGGTGGAAGGAAGGTTTTTGAGTGGTTTGGATGAAGAGAAGCTAAATAAGGTTGCAATTGTTTTTAAAGATCAAGCAGAAAAGTTATTTAATAACAAAGAAGAAGTGCTTTTTAAGAAACTGCTAATTGGAGGGGAAGAATTTGAAGTTATTGGGACTGTTACAAAACAGAAGCGAATGACAGATGTATCAATAGGCACATCATATTATGATATTAACATTATTATTCCTTACAAAGTTGGTGAAAGCCTATTTAATCTTGAAAAGAGCTCCCAGATGTTTTTTATAAAGAGTATAAACTCGAAGTATAATTCTAATATAAAGAAATTGTTAGAAGAATATTTACGTAATAATGGTTTAAATAAAGAAGATTATAGTATTATTGACGGTAGAGAATTTGTTCAATCAATAACAACAATTTCATATCTGCTAAGTGGACTTTTAAGTGGTGTTGCATCTGTATCTTTGATAGTGAGTGGAATAGGCATTATGAACATTATTTTGGTATCTGTGACCGAGAGGACAAAAGAAATAGGAATTAGAAAAGCTGTTGGTGCAAAGAGTAGTGATATAAGACTTCAATTTTTAATTGAGTCATTCTTGATATCTACTCTTGGATGTTTTGTGGGAATTGCTTTTGGATTGATAATAGTCTATGGAGTCATACCAGAAGTGATGATGGTAGAAGCCCATATTTCACCCATTTGGATAATAATCTCAATGGCAATATGCTATCTTATAGGTTTGTTTGCGAGCTGGGCACCGGCAGAGAGAGCAGCAAGACTTGACCCTATTATTGCTCTCAGGTATGAGTAAAAATTAAATCAAAGGTGGTGTTTTATAGGATGATTGAACTTTACAATATTAGTAAAATCTACAAGATGGGTGATAATGAGGTATATGCTCTGAACGGTGTAACACTGAAGATACAGAAAAACGAGTTTGTGGCAATTCTTGGTCCGTCAGGGTCAGGAAAGTCAACATTGATGAATATCATAGGCTGTCTTGACACACCAACATCTGGCAGTTACATTTTAGATGGAAATGAGGTGAGTAAGTTGTCTGACAATCAGCTTGCGGAGATTCGAAACAGCAAGATAGGGTTTGTATTTCAGCAGTTTAACTTAATTCCGCAGCTGACAGCACTTGAAAATGTTGAGCTTCCTCTTATATACCAGGGAGTTTCCGCATCAAAACGCCACAAGCTTGCCAAAGAAGCTTTAGAAAAGGTTGGACTTGGAGACAGGCTCCATCACAGACCAAGACAGCTCTCTGGAGGTCAGCAGCAAAGGGTGGCAATTGCAAGAGCGCTTGTTACAAGCCCGAGCATAATCCTTGCAGATGAACCAACAGGAAACTTGGACTCAAAGTCTGGCAGTGAGATTATGCAAATTTTTAAACAACTGCATTCTCAGGGAAGCACCATTGTTTTGATAACCCATGACAACAACATAGCATCGCAGGCAAAGAGGATTGTAAGAATTCATGATGGTCAAATAGTAGAAGATACATGTTTGACATATATTTTCTAAAACATGTTCGAAGGGGGAAATAAAAAGTGAAACTCAAGGTTTTAATTTCTTTTTTGATTGTAGCGTGGGTTGTCAATTTACTATCTTTGACTCCTTTTGCAGCGTACAAGGACATTCCATCAAATGCAAACTACAAACTGGATGTTGAAAGGCTAAATAAACTCGGTATTCTTGTATACAAAGATAATTTCAAGCCAAATCAGCCGATAACAAGAGCTGAGCTTGCGCAAGCTCTTGTTAAAATCTCAAATGCAGAAGATGATGCCATCTCTCAAAAAAAATATACACTGTTTTCTGATATAAAACCAAACACAAATCTTTGCGGATTTGTCACATGGGCTGTAAGTAAAAAATATCTCACACCCATGGCGGATGGTAATTTTCATCCGGGTGAGCCTGCAACATTTTCACAGGTTGTGACAGCGCTTGTAAGAGTCCTTGGATATTCTGATACGGACATAGGCGGAGTGTGGCCGCAAAACTATATAGACAAAGCAAAACAGCTCGGGCTTTGCGAAGGTTTAAATTTTTCGGCAGACAGCAAAGTTTCTCGCTGGGCGTTTGCAAAGATGCTGTCTTATCTTTTAGATACGCAGCCAAAAGGAAGCACTGCAAAGTTTCATGAAGCTGTTGGGCTTTACAGTTCAATCCTTGTGCTTGATACATCAAAGACGTCAAGCAAGCTTTTGTCAGGTGAAGTTTTGACAGACTCAGGTGTTTTAGTAAACACAACAAAGACAAGCCTTGACAGTGGCATAAAATACATGGTAAAAGTACAAGATGGTAAAATCACAAAAGTGTTCGGACAGGAGACAGATTCATATCAGGTTGCAATAACAAAAGTGAATGGTAAAACTGTGTATTTTTCTGAAGGTGGTAAGAAAAAATCAATAAACCTTCCAGCATCAGCAACATATTTTATTTCAGGTGCAAAACAGAGCTATGATGCAATCGAAAATGTTTTAAAACCAAATCAAAAGATAAGTTTTGTATATTCATTTGACAGAAACAAAATAGAATATGTTGTAATAAACGATTTGTATCTGCAGAACATATACGGAAACTACGATGAAGTATTGATTCTTGCAAATTCGAATACAACCTCAAGTCTTTCAACAAATCAGATTCAGACAGACAAAGGTATATTTTATCTTGCATCTGGAATAAAACCGAACAGTATTCAGATTGGTACAAAGTACGGGGTTTATATCAAAGATGATACCATTACAAAAGTAGCTCAAAAAATCTGGGATGTAAAAAAGTATACAATAAAGAGCATAGACTCAAACGTCATAGAAGTTGACCAAAATGGGAAATCACAAAGTATGACTCTTTTATCAAAACCTGCATACTATTATCAGGGGATAAAACGGTCTTATGATTCTATTTCAAACATCTTGAAGGAAGATCAGATACTTTATGTATCAAAGGACATAGATGCAGGCAAGGTCATGGCATATATAATTCAAGACCCTTATTCCACAAAATACGGAACCTATTCAGAGGTTATAGTTTTGCAGGATGCGCTTTTGAATTCTGCACTGGAGAATAATCAGGTTTTGACAGACAAGGGTATATACAATCTTGCCGATACAAATACAAAACTTGAGATTGGTTCAAAGTATGCTGTGTATATCAAAGATGACAGGATAACTCTGGTTGTGAAAAAACTAAACTCAACAGATGTCTATGAAGTAACAGATGTTGTGAGTAGCACAAATGTAAAGTTAAAATCACAAAAAGGGCAAGAAAATGTCATTATGCCGCAAAAACCTGTCTACTACTACAACGGCAGCAAAATTAACTACAGCAATTTGAAGAGTGTTTTAAAATCAGGTCAGAAAGTGTATTTTGGTTATTCAAAAGATGGTAAAACATGTGAGTACATTGCAATACAGGACCCGTACCTATCTGATTATGGCACATATACAGAGGTTGTGGTACTTGCGAATGCGGTTGTTTCTGATAAACTATCTTCGAATGAGGTGTTGACAGACAAAGGAATATATGCTATAAAGCCAGCAGCTGGCAAGCTCACAGTTGGTGCAAAGTATGGGGTATATATTAATGGCGATACAATCACAAAGGTTGTAAAGAAGCTAAACAGTGTTGATATAGCTGAGATTTCACAGGTAATTGGAGATACAAATGTTACACTTAAAAAAGGGAATACTACTACCACAACATCCTTGCCTCAAAAACCTGTTTACTACTACAATGGGAACAAGGTTGACTACAGCAATCTCAAAAATGTTATAAAAGCAGGGCAGAAGATATATTTTGGATACAATGCGGCAGGAAATTCGTATGAATATGCAATTATTCAAGACCCATATTACGACAGTTATGGAAAGTATATTGAGACAGTTGTTTTAGGAACATATTCAACAACAAAAGGATTAGATGTCAACGAAATTTTAACAGACCAGGGTATTCTGACGTTGCCAGAAAACCAGAGCACAAATTTAGAACTTGGTGCAAAGTACGGACTTTATATCGACCAGGATAATCAAATAACCCTTGTGTTCAAGAGGCTAAATTCAACAGATGATATGACAGTAGTTTCTGCCATTTCAAACAAAGTTACAGTTGACAAGGGTGGAACACAGGTTGATATGATTTTGCCACAGAACATCACATATTATTACAACGGGTCTAAGATAGATTATTCAACAGCGCTTAGCAAGATTCAGATGTTAAGCTCGCTTGTATTTGGAATTTCAACTAAGAAAAAAGGGTATGACTACTGTGTAGTCTTTGACCCTGTATACAGCAAACCATACATTGCAGGTGACCAGACCTATCAGACCTTGAAAGTAGGGGATTTGGATATAAGCGGTAGCAGGAAGTTTATAAAAGATGGGGATGTTGTGGATTATAGTTATATTCAAAAGTATAATGTAGTATATGAAGTAAAGGATATATGGGGCAGAAATAGTTATATTCTGATAGTGGACAACAAAGTTGAATGTTATTTGAAAAGCTTTGTGCCAACAAGGTTTACACCAAAGTCAATAGTTGTGAGTGTGTATGATTCAGCCACAGAAAAGCTTGTTGAAAAGACGTATGAGATTAGCGAAAACTGTGACAGCTCGTGGATACTGTCAGATACTTTCAAGACAAGCCAGAGAGTTTACCTTCTTTTAGGCTACGACGGCAAAGTTGTTGCAATTTCTAAACCTTAAAAGCTATACGGTTTTTGCACATTCGATCCTTAGTGTTACTGGTAATATGAAGATAAAATTAATAATTGGTGGCAATAATTTAAATCCCATAGGTGAAGTGGAAAATAGAAAAGAATTACATTATTTCACAAGCCACCTGTTTTCATCACAGAAAAGATACAGCTTTTTGGAGCGGGCAAGGATTTTGTATCTCATTCCTTGTCCGCCTGTTTTTAAAAAGGCAGCAGGTCTTTTATCTATAATTTTGTCAATTTCGTATGTTTTTCCATCAAGCCAGCGCTCATCAATTCCAAACGGCTCTGTCAAATCTGTATACTCAGAGTAAATTTGTTGAGCAAGCTTCTAAAATTGAATATAAAGGTGAAAATTAGATTTTAAAATCACAAGGTTTGGACATTTTTTAAGTGCCTGCCATATAACATCACCTGTCTGAATACCATACAATTTTGCGATTTTGTTTTTTGCAAAAACTATTCAGTGCCGTAGTTTACTTTCGCCGCAGGCTGCAACTGGTTTGTTTCTCAGCTCTGGATGATAAAGACATTCAACAGAGCAATAGAAGTTATTGAGGTCGCAGTGCAAAATTCCCTGCTCACTTTTTTCACTAATCGAACATAAGTTTGCATTTATATTATATCATCGAGAAATTGTTTGGTAAATAGAAAAATTAGGCAGAAGCTTTGAAGTATTAAAAATAATAAGTTTAGACTCAAGAAAATTAAAGAAATTTTGAGTTATTTGAAGAAAAACATAACTTTAGCTTTAAAATTAGCGAAATTTCGACTAAAAATCGGGATTGACGGTATGAAAATGTATAAGTTATTAATAATAAAATAAAAATGTACTGAAAGTGGAATATAGAAGTGTACAAAATTGTACATTTATATGATATCCTTTCTCAAAGTATGATGAAATAAAATCAAAACTTGCCATAAAGGGAGTTACAGTTAGAGGTGTTTACGAGTAAAATAACCCATTGACAATCTTATCGTATTAGTGTATTATTTAATTAGTACACCAATACAGGGGGAAGAGACTTGGTTGAATTTAATCCTAATGTTCCTATTTATCTTCAAGTGCTGGAATACCTGAAAAAACAGATTGTCAGTGGCAAGATAAGGCCTGGTGAAAAGCTTCCGTCTGTGAGGGAGATGGCACAAAGGTTTAATATTAATCCAAACACAGCCCAGAGGGTTTTTCAGGAGCTGGAAAGAGAAGGTTTGGCAAAAACAGAAAGAGGAATTGGGAATTTTGTTACGTCTGATACAAAACTTATTCAAGACTTAAAAGAAAAAATGGCTGAAAAGATTATAGAAGATTTTATCTTGGCAATGAAAGAGATTGGCTATGACAAAGAGGAAATCCTGAATCTTCTTAATAAAAAATTAAATGGGGAGGAGTAGATACCTGTGCTTCTTGAGGTAAAGAATTTATGCAAGAGATATAACAAGAAGATTGTTCTGGATGATATTAGTTTTTCAGTTGATAAAGGCAAAATAGTTGGACTGTTAGGAGAAAACGGTGCTGGAAAGACAACGCTTTTAAAGATTATTGCAGGCTTTTCTAAACCTACTTCAGGGCAGGTTCTTATAAACAATACAAGGGTAGGAGTTGAAACACGCAGATATGTTGCGTTTTTACCAGATTCAATTATGTTTCCCAAGTGGATGAAAGTAAAGGATGCTTTGAAGTTTTTTGTAGATTTTTTTGATGATTTTGATTTATCAAGGGCAAAGGATATGCTTGAGTTTTTGAATATTAGCGAAAACGGAAAAATCCACGATTTTTCAAGAGGAACAATCGAAAAGTTTTCTATAGCACTTTTACTTTCAAGAAATACTAATCTGTATCTTTTAGACGAACCTCTTGCTTTTGTGGATCCAATCTCAAGAGATGTGGTGATAAATATGATTTTAGACAATCTTAGTGAAGATAAGACAGTTATTGTATCAACCAATATTATTTCTGAAATTGAGCATGTATTTGATGAGATTATCATTCTTAAAGACGGCAAGATTGCACTCATAGATTCGCCAGAAAACTTAAGAGAAAAGTCAGGAGTTTCTGTGAATCAATTCTTCAAAGAAGGTGGTAGAAGATGATAACAAAATTTTTGAAACATCAGTACAGAAGCGGGACGCTTTTTTACATTTTTTATACATTGGGTGCTTCTTTGGTTGGTATATGGGCATATTATTCAAGGAATGTTGAAGTAACTCCTAAAGATACGCCAAAAATAGCAATAATATTATGGTTATTATGGTTTGTTTCATTGGTTGTTGCTGAAATATATCACATTTTTAGATGGAATATAATATTGACCAGTTCAGAAAGATTTTTGCTCTTTTCTTCTTATAAATTAAAACCAGAGATCTTTTTGTTTGGAGAAATATTGTATTTTATTTTAGACCTTTTTCTCTTTACTATCTGGATTAACTTGCTTGGTGCTATTGTAGGAGGACTTGAAAAATATATTTCTTTTCACTTTTTACTGATAAAAAAATTATATGTCAGCGATTTCTATTTATTAATTCATGCGCCTTTGTCTTTTTTTATAATTTATCTCTGGGCTCTCACTTTACCTACCTACTGGAGTACATTTAGAAGATTTTCTAAGTTAGATTATGCTATAATCTCACTTTTTGTATTGGCTATATATTTAAATGTAAGATTATACGAATTTATAGAAAAAAGTATAACAAGCGTAACTATGAGATTAATTGTATTGCTTTTAACAGACTTTTCAATATTTATTGCACTGATTGTGTTTAACCTGAAAGCGTTGAAAAAGGGATTAGATACTTGAAAATATAAAAATAAATCAGAACTTTTCTGCACACATTCCAAGAATTTTAAGAGAATTTATTAATGTTGCCTTGATAGTTGGGCTAACCCTTTTATGTTTATATGGTGCTATCAAGCTTTTTGACAAAAAGCTTGAGATATAAAAACTTCTTATAGAAGAAAAATTTGGAGGTGTTTTGGTGTGAAGAAAGCTCTTGAGGTAATTTCAGTCTACAAAAAATTTGGGAGAAAGGAGGTTATAAAAGGAGTTTCGTTTGATATTGAAAAAGGCCGAATAGTAGGGTTTGTGGGACCAAATGGAGCTGGTAAAACCACCACAATTAAAATGATAACAGGGCTTATAAAGCCAGATAGTGGACAGGTTAAAATTTTTGGGTATGACATTGTACATGAAAGAGAAATGGCATTAAAGTTTATTGGAAGTATAATAGAAAACCCCGAGCTTTATGAATATCTAACAGGATATGAAAATTTAGCTCAGCTTGCAAGAATTTCAAACATACCAAAGTCCAAAATAATTGAAGTTGCAAAACTTGTTGGTATTGACTATGCTCTCAAAGAAAAGACAAAAAAGTATTCGCTTGGAATGAAACAGAGGCTTGCTTTAGCGATGGCAATTTTGACAGACCCAAAACTTCTTGTCTTGGATGAGCCGACAAATGGGCTTGACCCGAGCGGTATTATTGAGTTAAGAAGCCTTTTGAAGAGTCTTGCAAATGATAAAAATGTAACGATATTTATATCATCTCACAATCTGTTTGAGATTCAAGAAATTTGCGATAAAGTGGTGTTTATTAAAGAAGGAAAGATAGAGACGATTGAAAACATAGACAGCAGTTTTATCGAAAATGTGAAGTTTGTTCTGGTATTAAATGAAGACAGAAATACAAATGATGTGGTGGTAAAAACTACAAAAGTAATATCTTGCTTTGAAGGTGTAAAAATTTTGGGAGTAAAAGAAAACAGTATTGAGTTAGAACTTGACAGAAGTAAAAAGGTAGCGTTTATGAATTTCCTCTTTCAAAATGGAGTTAATATAAAGGATTTTTACGAAAAAGTAGAATCTCTCGAGGACAAATATATAAAAATATACCAGAATTAGGAGGGTATAAAATGTTAGCTCTTGTAAAAAATGAGCTTATAAAACTTTTTTACAGAAAGAAGATTTTTATTGCTATACTCATTATAATTGCTTCTGCGATAGTGGGTGTTTGGGGAAGCATTGCTTATATTAAATCAGTTCAGCCAGAAGAGGAAATAAGGTCATTGCAAAAAACAATTAGTCAATTGCAAAAAGAAAAATCGAAAATAAAAGATGAAGTGAAAAAGCAAAAGATTGATATGCAAATATATCAACTTGAACAACAACTTGCTCAGTGGAAAAGTGTTCTAGAAAGTGATTCAAATAATTGGCGAGAAAATTTAAAAAAAGAAATCAAAGAACTTAAAATCAAGATGAACCAGGCTCTTGATTTGAGCTTTTCTGACTCAAAAGAAAATTATCGAAAAGAAATTATAGAAAACGAATACTATCTTTCACACAATCTAAAGCCACTTAAACGTACAGATTTAAATAATTTTAGTGTAATGATACTTTTTTTGGGTATGATAATATTTATGATGCCTTTAATAGTATTTGTGTTAAGTTCAGATATAATGTCAAACGAATTTTCGCAGAAGACTATAAGGATATTGGCCTCACAACCAATACCAAGAAACAGCATTGTTTTGTCAAAATTTTTAACAGCTTTAATTGTTAGCGAAGGGCTAATTTTGATTTCAGAAGTTTTAGTATATATAGTAACAGGAATAATTTACGGTTTTACCAATTTAAAATATCCAACAGTAATTGGAACAATTTACAAAGAAGTTGGAAAAGCAGTAGTACCTGTATATGGTAGTTCATATATTATAACACTGGGGAAATTTTTAATTTTAGCCCTTTTACTTCAGGCGCTAATAATTGCTGCATGTTGTGCACTCAGCGTATTTATTTCAACTCTGTGCAAGAGCAATTCGTTGGCAAATATTTTAAGTTTTATTGTGGTTTATGGAATTTATTTTTTGGTCTCACCAATTTCCCAAGTAGTTCCTGCTTTTAAGTATTTGAAGATGATACTTCTTTATTCTTATCTTGATCCTACCAAAATAATTACTAATGATATTTCAGTTGAATTAAGTATTAGTTTCATAAGCCCATGGTTCAGCATATTGGTAATTGCCGTATATCTTACTATTCCTATAGCAACGGCATTGTTGAATTTCAAAAATAAGGATATTTTGGCATAAAGATTTTTCAGAAATATGTTTTACAGTGGGGCTGCTTCTTAATGTGCAGGGCAGCCCCAAAATTATTACAAGAGTGCTTTTAGTATTTCGGAATAAAGAGGATTTTAAACCCTCATAGTAGAAATATATTAAAAGCAACCCCCACTTTTTTCATGGAAGGAGAAGATATTCTGTGGAAAAGTTAGTATTAAAACTTAAATCAATACCCTTTTTTTCTGCATATTCAAAAGACCTTACAAAGTCAAAATCTAATTTATTAAAACTCATAGCATGCATAACCATGTTTATTGACCATACAGGATTTTTATTTTTTCCACAAAAGCCCTTGCTGCGAATAATTGGTCGCATTGCCTTTCCCATCTTTGCCTATCAAGTGGCGGTGGGGTTCTGGCACACATCTGACCATAAAAGGTACTTAAAAAGGCTTTTAATATTTGCCATCATATCCCAGTATCCTTTTTATCTTATGACAGGCGATGTAGAGCTAAATGTCATTGCAACCTTCTTCTTTGCAGCACTTTGTCTTTATTTTTTCAAAAACTCATGGTATATTCTGATAATTATTCCGCTTGGCATATCATACTTTGTTCCAATGGACTATGGACTCTATGGTGTTTTAGCAGTATTGACATTTTATTATTTTTACAAAAAGCCTATTTTGCAGCTTGTAGGATTTTCTGTTCTTACAATAATTTTTTCAAATCTTAATGGATGGCAGATTCAGCTATATTCTGTTTTAAGTGTAGTACTAATACTTTTAGTAAGAATAATACCAGTTAACTTTGAGTTCAAGCTCAATAAATACTTTTTTTACTGGTTCTATCCAGTGCACATGCTGTTTTTAGTTTTTGTTGGAAAGCTGCTGGGGTATTCGTGAACTACCACCCACCTATAGAGGTGGAGGCTTCGTGAGAAGTTTGGTAGTTTTTACACTACCCTTATTCTCACAGGACGGTTCACACGTCCACTACTGGCTATCTGCTTTGCAGCAGACTCGCCAGCTACTTTGCCCAAAATATTCATTGCTCCGTTTATATCTGCGTTCACAACATATCCACAGTTTTTGCATACGTATAGACCCCTGTATTTCCTATTGCTCTTCCTTACCACTCCGCACCTGCCGCACGTCTGTGATGTGTAGCTCTCATCCACTTCTTTATATCCTATACCATAATACTCACACTTTGCCTCTAACTTTTTCTTGAACTTCTCATAAGGTATACCCACAAAGTTTTGATTGTTCACCTTACCAAGATTTATCTCCTGCTTTATATACTTCATTTTTCCAATTACTATCGTGCCTATCTGGTTGTTCAAACAGTGCTTGATTATTAAACTTACTGCCTGATCCAAAAAGTTGTCAACTACATGCTGCCTCTTGAGGGAAATCTTTGCAAGTTTTGAACCATATTTAATCCCCTGTTTCGAGTATATACTTTGCAGTCTTGCCCTTTCTTTGTTGTACCATCGGTTGACTGATTTTATATACCCGCCTTCTATTATGAAGGCAGTCCCGATGGTATCAACCACCGCCGCAAAGTTGTCAAGCCCCAAGTCTATAGACAGGTACTTGTTCCTGTCAAGCTTGTAGGATTGTGTTACTTCTTCGTACACATACTCAATTTCAAACCATCTGCCATGAAACTTTGGCAGTATCCTGACCTCTTTTATTCTCTTGCCCAAAATGTTAGCTGGCAGGTCAAAATACAAGTGCCTTACCCCAAACTCCCTGTAAAAATTCCTGCCAAGGCTAAGTCTTACTTTGTCTTTTTCTACCTTGAACTGGTCTTTCGGAAAACTGAGAAGAAACATGCCATCCTTTGGCAGATACTTCGGTATTGAAACCTTTTTGTCAGTTTTGCCTTCCTTCTTTGCTACCAGAAGTTTAAAAAATGATTTAAATGCTTCATCTACACAAAGAAGTGTCTGCTGTGCAACCTGTGATGGAAGCAATCTGTAGTTTTTGTTTTCTTTTACAATGTGATATACACTTTCATATCGTAGATATTGTTGAGTATTGAAATAGTGCTGCCTTATGTGGTAAAGAGCATAATTGTACAGGTTTTTTGATACACGGCATAATATCCGCAGTAGTCTGTATGTTTGTTTGTTACATCTTATATGATTTTTCTGAGTTTTGTACATTTTACATCACCTAAGGAATATTATATCATATTCTTTGGCAATTCATCTCCATCTTAGAGAAGATGGAGTCTTCTTGCTGAATTTTTGATAAAATAGTGAGCTTATAAAGGCTGAAGTGTGGTAAAATATTGTTGTGAGTGAGTTACTACAAAAAGTTTTTGAAAAAAGAAGGTAAAAAAGCATGCGTGAGATTAACATGGAGGAAATAAAAAAGGTAGTTGTGGATATTTTGAAAAGAGAAATATCGCCCTGGCTTATAATTCTGTTTGGTTCTCTTGTTAAGGGGAATTTTAGAAAAGATAGCGATATTGACATTGCATATCTTTCTGATAAAGAAATATCAAACGTTGAGAGGTTTTGGGTTTCTCAAGAAATTGCGGATAGTTTAAACAGAGATATAGATTTGATTGATTTAAAAAAGGCTTCCACTGTACTAAAAGCCCAGATTGTTGGCACAGGAGAGGTCATATATTGCGAGGATGAGAAAAGAAAAAATTTATTTTTTATGAGGGCTTTGAAAGAATATGCACTTTTAAACGAAGAAAGAGATGTTGTTTTAAAAAGCTTTTTTGGGATGAGTATATATTCAAAGGGTGAGAAAAATGATAATAGATGATATAATTGCAAATAAGATACAGGTCATTGAAAGATGTTTGAAGAGAATAGACGAAGAATATGAGCATAACCCTAAAAATCTTCTAAATTACACAAAACAAGACTCAATTATTTTAAATCTTCAAAGAGCTATAGAAGCAGCAATAGACATTGCAATGCACCTGTGCGCAGTTTTTAAGTTTGGAGTCCCGCAAAGCAGCAGAGAAGCTTTCGATTTGTTAGAGCAAAATAAAGTTGTGTCAAAAGAGTTAGCCAAAAGACTGAAAGCCATGGTGGGTTTTAGAAATATTGCAGTGCATGATTATCAAGCCATTAATCTTGAGATTCTCAAAAATATAATTGAAAAAAATTTATCTGATTTTTTAGAATTTAAAGGTGCTGTACTGAATTTTTTGCAAAAAAGGAGCTGACAATTAAAAATGCTTGACATCAGAGGAAAAATCTTTTTAGCACCCATGGCTGGATTTACAGACAAGGTTTTCAGAAGACTTTGCTCAAGATTTGGAGCAGATGTCACGGTGACAGAGATGGTCAGCAGCAAAGCACTTGTGCTTGGCAGTGCAAAGACAAAAGAGCTCATTTCATTTTCAGATGAAGAGAAGATAAGAGGTGTTCAAATTTTTGGTAACGACCCTGAAGTTATGGCACAGTCTGTAAAGATATTGCAGGATGAGTTTGAATACCATTTTATTGACATAAACATGGGCTGTCCTGTTCCGAAGCTTGTGAGAAGCGGAGAAGGATGTGCCCTGATGAAAAACCCTTCTTTGGCTGCGAAGATAGTCGAAGAGGTTGCAAAGGTAAGTAGAAAACCTGTATCTGTCAAAATTCGAAAGGGATTTGATGATGAAAATATTAATGCTCCTGAATTTGCATACATCCTGCAAGAAAGCGGAGCCTCTTTTGTGACAGTTCATGGAAGAACAAGGGCTCAGCTGTACTCTGGAAAAGCTGACTGGGAGATAATCAGAAAGGTAAAAGAAAAGCTCAAAATTCCGGTTATTGCGAACGGAGATATAGTAGATTTTGAGTCTGCGAAAAAAGCGTATGAAGTAACAAGAGCTGATAGCATCATGATAGGAAGAGCGGCGCTTGGGAACCCTTGGGTGTTTCTTCAGATCAAAGAAGGGTTTGAAAAGGGGTATGTTGAAACTAAGGTTTTACCTCATATGAAGATAAGAGTTGCGATTGAGTTTTTCACGCAGCTTTGCAGTGAAAAAGGCGATAAGATGGCAGTCTTGGAAGCAAGAAAGCACCTTAGTTTTTTTGTAAAAGGAATTGAGAATGCCGCTAAGATAAGAGATAAAATTAACAGAATAAATAATGCTACAGAGCTTTTAGAGTTTCTTAAAGAGCTTGCATCTTCTCTTGAGAAAAAAGAAAGCTTTGTCGATAATATCTTATAGGACAAAATTTTTTAGCGAAAATAAAGCGGGGGATTTTTAGCATGATAAAAAATAAGATGAGAATAATTACCTTATATAGATTAATAAACTGGGTAGTTTTGATTTTATTTTTTTTGATGTTAATTTCCGCAAATATCCAGGCTGCTCAGGAGTATGTAGCAAGCAGCAGCTACAGCAAGGCGACAAAAAATATTCAAATTGTGAACTTGCCTCAAAACGCCATAACAAGAGATTCGTTTTTATTTTTATCAGCCTTGGGCTTTTTTAACACTGTTGCAAGACCGAAGATAAACCCTTCTGATACGCTGTCAAAGGAAGAGGCATTGTCTGTAATTTTAAGCAGCGTTGGCAAACAGCAGGATGCTTTTGTGAGGGCTGAAAAGCTTGAGCTAAAAAGACCATCTGGTCAGAAGCTTGTAAAGCCATACAACTATCTTTATCTTGGATATATTCAGCTTGCATATGATATGAAAATATTGTCAAAAAAAGAGTATCAGGATGCAATGACACAGGTGCAGCCAAGTGAAAAAGAACATGAGAAGATGACAAAGCAACTTATAAAGAAAAATGATGATACCATTGCAAAAGCTGTGTATGAAGGAAGACCATATTCGTATGACGATTTGATATTTGTAAGGTCTGCTCCTGCTACCCGTCAGGAAGTTTGCTTATGGGTGGTAAAGGCATTCAAAATACCTATTATTTATGAGAATTTGGCTAAAACTTACCCTGATTATGACAGGATTGACAGTAAATTTTTAAGTTCAATTAATACTCTTTTGAAAAATGGTGTTCTTATTGGAAGGTCTGATGGATATCTTCATCCAGACGACTACATAACATATGAGGAGCTGGCATTTATCCTTGGAAGTCTCAAACCAAATATCCTTTCAGCAAATGGATTAAAAGAGGTAAGGCTTGAGGTAAAAGATATTCGGAAGTTTAATAGCGATAAAATGGTTTTAGTCTGTGAAGATGACAACCGAAATGATGTAAATATTACAGTCAACCCTGGCAAACAGGATTTTGGAGTAATAACAGATGGAAACTTTTTAGCCTCTTCTTATCTCCAAAGAGGTGACTATGTAGCCTTTTATGTAAATAGCAAGAACGAGGTTGTGCTGGCCAGCATTTTGCAAAGGCCTGGTCAGGAAAACATAAAAGGTGTAATCTCCAGAATTGATGCTAAAAAGATGATATTTTCGGTAAAGCTTCCAGATGGCAATGTTTACAATTTGAGTTTAAGTCCAAAAGCTACAATTTATGATTCAAACTCTGGAAAGAGTTTAGACTTTTCAGAATTGAATGTAGGAAATCTTGTACAGGTTAAAGTACAAAAAGATAGAGCAGATGCCATAACATTGCTTTCGCTTGACAGTCCTGAAATTGAAAGAGTACAGGGAATAATCTCAAGAATAACAAAGGACAGAATTGTACTCAGTCAAAACGGACAGCTAACAGAGTATCTTCTTTCACCAGATACAGTCTACATTGACAAAGGTGATTTTTCAAGAGTTCTTTCAAAGAATGATTTTTATGAAGGTATGAAAGTTTTAGCAGGCACAGTTTGCGGGTATCTGCAGTATCTTAGCACCACATATGATGAGAAATCTGAAGATATAGTTTCGGGTATTTTGCACGAGGTAGATTCAAACTTGGGGTATCTTGAGATTTACAACCAACAAGGTGAAAAAAAGAGTTACAGATTTTCAAAAAAGCTTGGGCTAAAAGTGAAAAAGGATGGTCAAAATTCGTCATTAGATAGCCTTTTGCCAGGCGATGTTGTTTTCCTGTATTTTAACGGCGATTTTGTACGTACAGTCACAGCAAGTTCAAACCTGCAGCAGAAGGTTGCAAAGATTGAAAATGTTGTAA